>JBHHTO010000036.1:0-14548 GCA_046753425.1 Rhodothalassiaceae bacterium
CATCACGCTGGAATTCGCTCCCGGGACGCGGGATCGCACCTCGGCGGTCTTTCACATGATGCGTGCGGACGCCGGCGGCGACGACAGCCTTTCCTTAAATCGCCGTTAAGCAATTTTGCGTAGAAAAATCGCCGTCGCCCGGATCATGGAATCTTGTCTCCTGCCACCGGATGTGGGAAGAGGCGGCACGGGCGTCACAACCGCAACAGTTTCGGGTCCACCGTGTCGAGATCTGCCAGCGCCCAGGATGCGCCCGCCCCCGGGGGACGGGGCGAGACCGCGGAGGAGCTACCCGCGGCCGGGGCCGAACGACGCCTGACACTGCGGGCCTACACGGCCTGGGAGGCCGCGGCGGGCGAGCGGCCGATGCCAGCGCCCGGCGACCTCGAGGATGCGGCCTTCGCGCCCTTTCGCGACCAGGCGTTCCGCATCGTCTTCGCCGATGGTGACTATCTCGAGCCGCGTTTCGCCGATGTCGGCACCGCGATCATCGCCGAGACCGGGCCGGTCCCGCCCGACACGCCGATTCGCGACGTGCCGCAGAACGCGCTGCTCAGCCGGCTTGCCGACTATTACCTGCAGGCCATCGCCCACAAGGCGCCCGTCGGCTTCGAGGCCGAATACGACCGCAATGAGACGGAGCGCGTCCTCTATCGCGGCATCCTTCTGCCCTTCGCGGCGGACGGCGAAACGGTCGAGCAGCTTCTGGGTGTTCTGAGCTGGAAGGTCGCAGCGGTCAGCGAAGAGGCGGTCGACACTGCGGCCGGGCAAGCCGCGGCCGCGGCGGTGACGGCGGAGGCGGAGGCGGAGGAAACGGAGATCGGCCTGCAGGCTGTTCTCGCCGCCTGCCGCAGCGCGGTCGAGCGGCTGAAGGAGCAGGAATCGCGTTCGCACGAGGCCCTCTATGCGGCGCTCGCCAAGACCTATGCCTTCTTCCTGCTGAGCGTATTGCAGCCCGCGCCCTATGAAGCGCTCCTGCGCGAGGCCGGAATCCGGGCCCAGGCCCGGGCGCCGCTGACACCGGTCCTGAAGCTTGTCTTCGGGCGCGACTATCCCAAGGCGCGGCTGACCGAATATGCGGCGGCGCTGTCCTATTTGCGGCGCCTGCGCATTCTCGCTGATGACGTCCGTGATTTCATTGCCGGATTCGAGGGCGGCCTGAAGGGTCTGGTGCTCGCTGAGCGGGCGGTGCGCCGCGAGGAGCGGGGAGCCCGCGAGGCCGACCGCCAGGAGCAGGTACGGCGGCGGCTTGCCGCGGCGCCGGGACTGCCGGTCGAGCGCGCCGGCGTTCGCGCACCAGGTGGCGACGAATTCGTCCTCCTGCTTGCACGTCGCACCGACGCGGCACATGTCGAGCCCGTCGCCGTCGTCGAGGCCGGATCGGCGACGCTGGCGCGGACGATGCGGCGGGCGGCGGCGCAGATCGAGACAGGGGCGCGCCCGGCGGAAGCCGGAGATGCGAAGGATGACTCACGATGAATCGAGACATGAGCAATCCCTTTGCCGCCAAGGATGCGGTCATTGCGGAACTGGTGGGCCGGGTCGAGCGCGAGGTCGACGCCGCGCAGCGTGACGAGGTGCGCCGCTTCATGGAGGTCTTCTACCTCCATGCGGCACCTGACGATCTCGTCAGCCAGCCGCTGGAGACGCTTTTCGCCATCGCGCTTCACATGTGGCGGCTGGGGCGCGCGCGCAAGACCGGCGAGCCGCGTATCGAGGTCTTCAATCCGCGTGCGCTCAAAAAGGACGCCTGGCCGACACCCCATACGGCGATCGCCATCGTCACCGACGACATGCCCTTCCTTGTCGATTCCCTAAGCGGCGGGCTGGCGGCGATGCACCATTACCGCATCCACGCCGTCTATCATCCGATCGTCATCGTCGAGCGGGATGCGCGGGGAAAGCGTCGGCAGGTCGTCGGCGCGGTCGATTTCGAGCGGGCCGACGAGAAGGGCCAGGTGCGCGAATCCTACATGTATTTCGAGATCGACGCACAGTCGGATCCGGCGGTGCTTGAGCGCATCGAGAATCTCGTCCGCTCCATCCTCCGTGACGTCCGGCGCGCGGTCGGGGACTGGCGCCCGATGATGGCGAAGATCGACGAGACGGTGGCATCGCTTACCATCAACCCGCCGCCGATTGACGAGGATGCGTTCAACGAGACGGTGCGTTTCCTGCGCTGGCTCGGCAATGACCGCTTCACCTTTCTCGGTTATCGCGAATACCGTTTCGAGGGGGATCCGGCCTCGAGCGACTTCTCCGCCGTCGAGGATTCCGGCCTCGGCATCCTGCGCGATCCCAAACGCTATATCCTGCGCGGCAAGACGGGGCTCGCCGCCATCTCGGCCGAGATCCGGCATTTCCTCACCATCCCCCACCAGCCGGTGATCATCACCAAGGCAAATGTCAAGTCGACCGTGCACCGGCCGGTGCACATGGATTATGTCGGGGTCAAGATCTATGACGCGGACGGGCGGGTGATCGGCGAGCGCCGGTTTGTCGGCCTGTTCACCTCGCAGGCCTATGCCGATAGCTGCTATGAGACGCCGCTCCTGCGGCGCAAGGTCGAGGCGGTGCAGCGCCGGGCGCTGTTCGACCGCCGTAGCCATGCCGGCAAGGTCCTGCGCCACATCCTCGAGACCTTTCCGCGCGACGAGCTGTTCCAGATCGACGAGGATCGCCTGCTGCGCACCGCGCTTGGCATTCTCCATCTTCTCGAGCGTCCGCGACCGCGCGCCTTTATCCGCCGCGACAAGTTCGAGCGCTTCGTCTCGGCCCTCGTCTATGTCCCGCGCGATGTCTATCAGTCGGGACTCAGGGAAGCGGTCGCGCGCATTCTCTGCGACGCCTTCAATGGCGAGGTCTCGGTCTATTATGCGCAGCTTTCCGAGGAGGTGCTGGCGCGCTGGCATTTCATCATCCGCACCCGGCCCGGCGAGGTGCCGCCGGTCGACGAGGCGGCGATCGACCGCGCCATCGCCGAGGCCGCCAAGGGCTGGCCGGAACGCCTGCGCGAGCATCTCATCGATGCGCTGGGAGAGGAACGCGGCCTCCGCCTGTTTGAGCGCTACGGTCACGTTTTCTCCATCAGCTACCAGGAGGACTTCGAGCCGAGGTTCGCTCTGCGCGACATTTCCAAGCTGGAGGAGCTCGAGGACAGCGACAGGACGGGCTTCGAGCTTTACCGGCGGAAAGGCGACGATCCCGCTACGGTGCGTCTCAAGCTCTACAGCACCTCCCACATCATCCCCCTGAGCGAGTGCCTGCCCAAGCTCGAGCATCTCGGGCTCAAGGTCATTTCCGAACACGCCTATGAACTGGCGCACGAGGCGGGGGGCTGCATTCACGACTTTCTTCTCGTCCGGCGCGGCGGCGGCAGGATCGACCTCGAACAGTCGAAGGCGCGGCTCGAGCGACTGCTCGCGGATATCTGGGCGGGGGTGGTCGAGGACGACCGCTTCAACGGCCTCGGCATCGCTGCCGGGATGGATAGCCGCGAGATCGTCATCCTGCGCGCCTACGGGCGCTTCATGCGTCAGCTCGGCCTGCCTTTCGGCCAGACCTATATCGCCGAATGCCTGCTTCTCAATGCGCGCATCGCGGTGCATCTGGTGACCCTGTTCAAATTGCGCTTCGACCCTGACTTCGATGAAAGCCGGCGCAATCGCGGAAAACGGATCGCGGCGCTCGAGCGCGAGCTCAAGTCCGAGCTCGATGCCGTCGCGAGCATTGACCAGGACCGCATTCTCCGCGCCTTCATCAATCTCATCACGGCAACGGCGCGCACCAACTACTATCAGGATCCGGTCGCCGCGGATGACGGCATCGCCTGCGGCCTTGCCTTCAAGATCCGTTCGCGCGAGGTCGAGGAGGCGCCGGCGCCGAAGCCCTGGCGCGAGATCTTCGTCTACTCGCCGCGTGTCGAGGGCGTGCATCTGCGCTGGGGTCCGGTGGCGCGCGGCGGCCTGCGCTGGTCGGACCGGCGGCAGGACTTCCGCACCGAGGTGCTGGGCCTCGTCAAGGCGCAGCAGGTGAAGAACGCGGTCATCGTGCCGGTGGGCGCCAAGGGTGGCTTCGTGCCCCGGCGTCTGCCGCCTGCCGACAACCGCGAGGCGGTGCTGGCAGAGGGCATCGCCTGCTACAAGTGCTTCGTCGCAAGTCTGCTCTCGCTTACCGACAACCTCGTCGATGGCGAGCTGGTGCCGCCGTCGCGTGTGGTGCGCCATGACCGTGACGACCCCTATCTGGTGGTCGCCGCCGACAAGGGTACCGCGACCTTCTCCGACATCGCCAACGAGATCGCGCTCAAGCGGAATTTCTGGCTCGGCGACGCCTTCGCCTCGGGCGGCAGTCACGGTTATGATCACAAGGCGATGGGGATCACCGCCCGCGGCGCCTGGGTGTCGGTGCAGCGGCATTTCCGCGAAATGGGAATCGACGTGCAGCGCGAACCCGTGCGCGTGATCGGCGTCGGTGACATGTCGGGCGACGTCTTCGGCAATGGCATGTTGCTGTCGCGCACGATCAAGCTCGTCGCCGCCTTCGATCATCGGCACATTTTCGTCGACCCGGATCCCGATCCGAAAAAGAGCCATGCCGAGCGCCGGCGGCTCTTCCGCAAGCCGCGCTCGAGCTGGGCCGATTATCGCGGCGAACTGATCTCGAAGGGTGGCGGCGTCTGGCCGCGGACGCTGAAGGCGATTCCGCTCTCCCCGGAGATGAAGGCGCTGCTTGGCGTCGAGGAGGACCGGCTGTCGCCCAACCGGCTCATTCACGAGATCCTGAAGGCGGAGGCCGATCTCCTCTGGTTCGGCGGCATCGGCACCTATGTCAAGGCCAGCGACGAAAGCCATGTCGAGGCCGGCGACCGCACCAATGATGCGGTACGCATCGATGCCAGCGAACTGCGCGTGAAGGTCGTCGGCGAGGGCGCCAATCTTGGCATGACACAGCGCGGCCGGATCGAGTTCGCCCGCCATGGCGGGCGGCTCAACACCGATTTCATCGACAATTCGGCCGGTGTGGACACCTCGGACAAGGAGGTCAATCTCAAGATTCTCCTCGCCGATGCCATTCGCAAGGGCAAGCTCGACATGGAGGCGCGCGACCGCCTGCTTGCGGAGATGACCGACGAGGTGGCGTCGATCGTGCTCAGCAACAACTATCTGCAGACCCAGGCCATCTCGACCGCCGAGGCGCAGGCGGTGGCGGCGCGAGAGAGTCACGCCGGTCTCATCCGCACGCTCGAACGCGAGGGCACCCTCGACCGCGAGATCGAGCATCTGCCGAGCGACGAGGATTTCTCGGAACTGGCGCTCAACCAGCGTGGCCTGACGCGACCCGAACTGGCGGTCCTCATGGCCTATGCCAAGCTCAGCCTGAAGGCCGTCCTGCTGAACAGTGGGGAGCTCGACAATCCGATCCTGAGACCGGAGCTCGAGTGGAGCTTTCCGGTGCCGGTACGCGAGCGCTTCGCCGAAGCGCTCGGCAGCCACCGGCTGCGGCGTGAGCTGATCGCCACCGTGCTGGTGAACGAGATCGTCAATCGCGCCGGCATTACCTTCGTCTATGAGGTGCGGGAGGAAACGGGCCTCGGCGTCGACCAGATCGCCACCGCCTTCCTGCTCGCGCGCGACGTTTTCCGCCTCGGAAGCCTGTGGCCGGCGATCGATGCGCTCGACTACAAGGTGCCCGCCACGATTCAGATGCTGATGCATCTCGAGATCGCCGAATTCCTCAAACACCAGGTGATCTGGTTCCTGCGCAACGAGGAGCGGCCCTTCGATCTCGCCGCCCTCATCAGCTCCTATGGCGACGGTGTCGGCGTCCTCCTCGCGCGCCCGGAGGCGGTGCTGTCGCCGATTGCCTTCGATACCTTCCGCACCAAGCTCGGCATGTATGTGGAACAGGGGGTCCCGAAGCCGCTGGCGCGCAAGCTCGCGGCGCTGCCGGCCCTCGACTTCGCCTGTGATATCGAGAAGGTCGCCAACACGCTGGCGCAGGACGTTGCCGATGTCGGGCGGGCCTATTTCGAGGTCGGTCACCGTCTCGGTTTCGACTGGCTCCGGCAGACCAGCGAGCTGGTCGTCGCCGAGGATCACTGGGACCGGCTGGCAGCGCGTGCGGTGCTCGACGAGCTCGACGACCAGCAACGCGAGCTGTGCCGCCATATCCTGACCGAATATCCTGACCTCAAGGGGTCGAAGGCCGTCGACGCCTGGGTGGCAAGCGAGGAACTGACGATGATCCGGGCCGACCGCCTGATGGCGGATCTCAGATCGAGCGGACCGATGAGCGTGGCCAAGCTCTCCTTCGCCGCCCGACACATGCACTCGATCCTGTCGCGCGCCGGGGTGATCTGAGTCGCTGTCGGCGGGCGGGCCCGGTCAGTCGGCCGGCTTGACGAATTTGAGCGTCATGCGATCGGACTCGCCGATCCGGACATGCGCCCGCCGGGTCTCGACATCGTCAACGCGCAGTGTTGGCGGCAGCGCCCAGACACCGATGTCATAGTCCTTCGTATCCTTCGGATTGGCGTTGGTCTCGCTCGTGCCCGCGAGCCTGAAGCCGGCGGCCTCGACGGTCTTGATGACGAAGGACTGCTTGAGATAGCCGCGCCGGTCCGCCGGCGTATGGGGCGAGTCCTCATTCTCGCGGTGCTGCACGATGCCGAGGATGCCGCCCGGCTTGAGCGCGCGATAGAACGCGGCCAGCACGCGATCGACGACGCCGGCATAGACCCAGCCGTGAAAGGCACGGAAGGCGAGGATGCGATCGACGCTGCCCGCGGGGGCGAAGCCCTCTTCAGAGAGCAGATAGGCAGCCCGCGCATGGGGGCCAAGCATGGTGCCGTACCGCTCCATGAATCGCTCGCGCCAGCCCTTCTCCGGCGCCTCGCCCTCCGCTCCCTCGCGCCGGCGCGGCGGCAGGTTGATCGCGATATAGTGGCCGCGATCGCGGAGAAGGGCGCCCAGGATCTCGGTGTACCAGCCGGGCAGCGGCTCGGCGATGGTCATCTTTGGGCCGACCTCGAAAAAGGCCAGCGTCTTGGCCGGATGGCGATAGCGGTCGCGCGCCATCTGCTCGGGCGTGCGGTACGGATTCTCCTCCACCGCGGCCCGGATCGCCGCACTGATCTCCGGTTCTTCCCCGGCCCACGCCGCGGAGAGCGCCACAAGACCGATGCCGAATGCAAGAAGCAGTAGACGCATGTCTTTCTCCCCTTCGTCGCGCCCGGACCTCGGGAGGCTAGTGCGTCTGGCGCGGAATTGGAAGCCGCGCTGCTGCCGTCTCACGCCGAAGGCGCCGTCATCGGCGGCATCGCCCGCGATCTGCCACCCCCGCGCTTCGGGACCGGCCCTATCGCTGGATCATCGACTTCGCCGCCTCGACCGCCTCCTTCTCGTCGATGATGGAACGTGGCGGCTTCTCGAGCCCCGCCTGCACCGCCGGCCGCGCATAGATGCGCTCGACCCAGGCCGCGAGATTGGGCAGGTCGTCAATCGCGACACCGGCCCAGTCATGGGCACGCACCCAGCACCAGTTGGCGATATCGGCGATCGAATAGTCACCGTCACCGGCGAGATAGTCGCGGCCCTCCAGCTGGCGATCGAGCACGGTATAGAGCCGTTTCGTCTCGTTCTGGTAGCGGGCGATAACGGCCGGGATCTTCTCCGGAAAATAGCGGTAGAAGACATGCGCCTGGCCCTGCATCGGGCCAAGACCTCCCATCTGGAACATCAGCCACTGGATGACGCGGCTGCGCGCCTTTTCCTCGCGCGGCAGCAGGCGGCCGGTCTTCTCCGCAAGATAGATCATGATGGCGCCCGATTCGAAGACCGGGAAATCGTCATTGTCGCGATCGACGATCGCCGGGATGCGGCCGTTCGGGTTTATCTTCAGGAACCAGTCCTGCTTCTGCTCGCCGGCGCGCAGATCGAGCACATGGAGCTCATAGGGCAGACCCAGCTCCTCGAGCAGGATCGAGATCTTGTAGCCGTTCGGCGTCGGTGCGGTATAGAGGTCGATCATGACTTTGGTCCTTCAGCAAGGCCCGGTACGAAATCCGGGGCATCACCGGTTGAGCCGGTTGGCGATCAGCGCGTCGACCACGCCGGGTTCAGCGAGGGTCGAGATGTCGCCGAGATTGCCATAGTCGTTCTCGGCGATCTTGCGCAGAATGCGACGCATGATCTTGCCCGAGCGGGTCTTGGGCAGGGCCGGTGTGAAATGGATAAGATCGGGCCTGGCGATCGGGCTGATTTCGCGTCCGACCAAGGCGCGCAGCTCGTCCGCCAGCGCCTCCGCGGGCGCAACGCCGTCACGCAGGGTGACATAGGCATAGATGCCCTGCCCCTTCACGTCGTGCGGATAGCCGACGACCGCGGCCTCGGAGACCGCGTCATGCGCCACCAGTGCGGACTCGATCTCGGCGGTGCCGAGCCGGTGGCCGGAGACGTTGAGCACATCGTCGACGCGACCGGTGATCCAGTAATAGCCGTCCGCGTCGCGGCGTGCGCCGTCACCGGTGAAATACATCCCCGGATAGGTCGCGAAATAGGTCTCGGCGAAGCGGTCATGATCGCCATAGAGCGTCCGCGCCTGCGCCGGCCAACTGTCGAGGATGACGAGATTGCCCTCCGCCGGGCCCTCGAGGATTTGACCCTCGCCATCGACGATGGCGGGCCTGACGCCGAAGAAGGGCAGCGTCGCCGAGCCCGGCTTGAGGTCGATGGCTCCGGGAATGGGCGTGATCATGTGGCCGCCGGTCTCGGTCTGCCACCAGGTGTCGACGATCGGGCAGCGCTCGTCGCCGACCTCGCGCCAGTACCACAGCCAGGCCTCGGGATTGATCGGCTCGCCGACGGTACCAAGAATGCGCAGGCTGTCGCGGCGGTGCCGTTTGACCGGCCCGGCGCCGTGACGCATCAGCGCCCGGATGGCGGTCGGTGCGGTATAGAAGATGTTGACCTTGTGCTTGTCCACCACCTGCCAGAAACGATCGACGTCGGGATAGTTGGGCACGCCCTCGAAGACGAGCGCCGTCGCCGCATTGGCGAGCGGTCCGTAGACGATATAGGAATGCCCGGTGACCCAGCCGACATCGGCGGTGCACCAGAAGACCTCGTCCTCGCGATAGGCGAAGACATGGCGGAAGGTGAGCGCCACCCAGACCATATAGCCGCCGGTGGTGTGCAGCACGCCCTTGGGCTTGCCGGTCGAGCCCGAGGTATAAAGGATGAACAGCGGGTCCTCGGCGCCCATGGGCTCGCAGGGACAGTCGGCAGACGCTGTTGCCAACTCCTCGTGATACCAGCGGTCGCGGGCGCCGTTCCACGGCACCGTGTTGCCGGTGCGGCGGACAACGATGACCGTCTCGACATCGGGACAGGAACGGAGCGCGGCATCGACATTTGCCTTCAGCGGGATGGTCTTGCCGCCGCGCACACCCTCGTCGGCGGTGATCACGCAGCGCGCCTCGCTGTCGAGAATGCGGCCCTTGAGGGCGTCGGGCGAAAAGCCGCCGAAGACCACCGAATGCACCGCCCCGATGCGCGCACAAGCGAGCATGGCGACGACCACCTCGGGGATCATCGGCATGTAGATGGTGACGCGGTCACCGCGGCGGACTCCATGCGCCTTGAGCACATTGGCAAAGCGGCACACCGCCTCGTGCAGCTCACCATAGGTGATGCGCGCATCGACGGCGGGATCATCGCCCTCCCAGATGAGCGCCACGCGGTCGGCCTTCCCGGGCAGATGACGATCGAGGCAGTTGTAGCAGGCGTTGAGCTCGCCATCCTCGAACCAGCGGATGCGCACGCCGTCCCGGAAGTTCGTGTCCTTGACCTTGGTGAAGGGCTTCGACCAGTCGATGATGCGGGCCTGCTCGCGCCAGAATCCCTCCGGATCGTCAACGGACTGCCGGTACAGGTTATCATAGCCGGCGCGGTCCATCGTCCCCATCCGCGGGTCCGCTGGGATCCTCGGCAGCTCGCTCATGCAACGCCTCCCACAATTTGTCCAGAGGTCAAAGAAAGGCGCGATGATAAAGAGCACGGGTTTTCGCTGACAAGAGGCGATTGCGCTGCTAAGCGAGCGCCATGGTCGAGGAGGATGATGCAGCGGGCGCGGTGTCGCGGTCGACGATGGCGCTGGCCGCCCTCGTTCTCGGCGCATCGGCGATCGGATTTGGCCCCGTCTTCGTGCGTATCGCCGAGGTCGGGCCGGTGGCGAGCGCCTTCTGGCGTGTCGCGCTGAGCGTGCCGCTGCTGGCCGTCGCCGCCGCCCTCGGGCGGCACCGGAGCGGGCGCGGTCCGCTGGCACCGCTTATTGCCTGCGGTGCCTTTTTCGCCGCCGATCTCGGCCTCTGGCACTGGTCGATCACCCTCACCTCGGTCGCCAATGCGACGCTGCTCGCCAATCTCAATTCGGTGTTCGTGACGCTCGCCGGTTTTCTCCTCTTCAAGGACCGGTTCTCGCGGCTCTTTCTCGTCGGCCTTGCGCTTGCGCTCCTCGGTGCCAGCGCGCTCATGGGCGAGAATGTCGAGCTCGCGGCGACGCCCTCGGCGTCGCAACCGCGGTCATGTATGCAGCCTATCTCGTCATGGTCAGTCGCCTGCGACGCGATCACGCGTCGCTGAGCGTGCTTCTGTATACGGGGATCGTCAGCGCCGCCCTGCTGCTGCCGGTTGCGATCGCCTCGGGCGAGCGCCTGCTGCCGCTGACCGCCGAAGGCTGGCTGCCGCTTCTCGCGCTCGCGCTCCTGAGCCAGGTACTCGGCCAGGGTCTCATCGTCTATGCGCTGGCGCATCTGCCGGCGGCCTTCTCTGCGCTCACCCTGCTGGTGCAACCGATCGTCGCCGCATTCGCCGGCTGGATCCTGTTCGGTGAGCGCCTGGGTGCCCTGGCCTTCGCCGGCGCCGCGACCATTCTCGCCGGCATTCTCGTCGCCCGCTTCGCCACCTTGCGCGAGCGCCGCACCCGGGGCGCGCCGCGGCAGGCGTCATGAGCCGCGGTCGGGAACCGCGAGATGGCGGAAGGCGGCGACGACGCGCTCATAGACGTCCCTCTTGAAGGGCACGATAAGCCGCGGCAGGTCGTCGACCGGCGTCCAGCGCCAGGCGACAAACTCGCGCTCGCCCTGATCGAGCTCGATATCGGAGTCGCGGCCGAGGAAGCGCATCGCGAACCAGTGCTGGCACTGCCCGCGATAGCGGCCGCCCCAGACCCGCCCGAGCAGCTCCGGCGGCAGGTCGTAGCACAGCGGCTCGGGCAGGCGGGCAAGGATGCGCACGGCGTCGGTGCCGATCTCTTCCCGGAGCTCGCGACGGGCCGCGGTCTCGAGGTCCTCTCCGGGATCGACCCCGCCCTGCGGCATCTGCCAGGCCTCGACCGGCGTGTCGCGTCGCCGCCCGGTCCAGACGAGACCGTCGCGATTGAACAGCATCATGCCGACGCAGGGGCGATAGGGGAGGTCTGTCGACTTCTCCCTCATCGGTCGCCGGCTCCCTCCCGTCTCGCGCCACGGCATCAGGGGCGCTGCCCGTCCTGCCGGGCGACCGCCGAAAGCGGCACCAGGACCACGCCGCGCCCGGCAAGCCCCCCGGCGAAGCGGCGAATGCGCTCGATGGTCACCGGATAGGGCCGCCCGATGCCCACCGCGTGACCGCGCGTGCCGGCAAGCCGGACCAGCGTCTCGAGATTGCGGTCGATTTCCCGCGCCGAGGGATCTGCGTCGATGAAGCGGTCATTCGCCACATGCGGCAGGCCGGCAGCGGCCGCCGCCTTGTCGAGCAGCGAATCGGGCGCGGCGCGCGAATCGAGGACGAGGAGGCCCCGCTGCGCCAGGTCCCCGATGACGATGTCGACGGCCGCGCGTTCAGTGGTGAAACGCGAGCCCATGTGATTGACGATCCCGACATAGCCCTGGAAGCGGCTCATCACATGGTGCAGGTTGTCGAGGACTTCGTCGGCGGGCCGCTCGACGCGGAGGACATGCGGGCCGGGATCGTTCTTCGGGTAATCCCGGGGCTCCATCGGCACCATGAGCAGCACTTCATGGCCGGCGGCGCGCGCGCGGCGGGCGACCTCCTGGGGATCTTTCGCATAGGGTGAGATGGCGAGCGTCACCTCGGGCGGCAGCGCGTCGATGGCGGCCTTTGTCGATGCCGCTCCCAGCCCCACCTCCATGATCACCAGCGCCACGCGCGGCGCCACCGGATCGCCGAGGAAGGGCCGCGCATAGGCACGCCAGGGCTGGCGACCGTCCGGCGCCCGCACGGGCAGAAGCCCGTGCGGACCGCTCTCGACGAGATCGGGATCCGGGGCGGGCGCGAGCGCGACCCGGACGCCGCCGCTGACGCCTGTCCCCTCATCCGGACCTGGCGCCGGTTCCGCCTCGGCCGCAGCGGGCGCGGCCGGTTTCGCGTCTTCCGTTGAGGCGGCCGCCGGTTCCGCGTCGGAAGCCAGCGCGGCGGTGTCGGAGGGCGGTCCGGAATCCGGCGCCGTTTCCGCCGCTTCCGGCGCCGCGGCCGTGGGAGCAGCCGGCGGCGGCGGCGTGTAGCTGAGCTGCAGATAGATAGCGCCGGCGGCGAGAAGAAGGAGGGTGAGCGCCCAGACGACGATCAGCGCCCGCCCGCTCACCAGGGTCGCGAGTCGCCGCTTCATGCCCCCCATGACCGGACCTTGCTCCTAGGGCTTGCGTGCCGCCTGCTGCCGCGAGATGACCGTGCGCACGCCCTGCAACAGATCGAGCGCGTATTCGAGCTGGAAATCACGCGGCGTATCGGGCGTCCCTGCCGCCGCCTCCGCCGTCGCGTCGTCGGCCGGCGCCTCGGGTGTGTGCGCCGCAGGCGGGGCGGGCAGCGGCGCCGGGGCCTGCTCATTGCGCAGATGGCCGGCAAGATCGCGCTCGCGGCGCGGTTCGCGCGTGCGGCCCTCGCCCGCCATGGCAAGCTGCTTCACGGGGATGTCCGGCGCGATGCCGCGTTCCTGAATGGAGCGCCCGGAGGGTGTGTAATAGCGGGCGGTGGTGAGCCTGAGCGCGCTGTCGGCGCCGAGCGGAATGATCGTCTGCACGGTGCCCTTGCCAAATGTGTTGTCGCCGAGAATGGTGGCCCGCCGGTGATCCTGCAGCGCACCGGCAACAATCTCCGAGGCCGAGGCCGAGCCGGCGTCGACGAGGACGACAAGCGGCTTGCCGTTCAGGATGTCGCCCGGCGTGGCGTGCCAGCGCTTGGTGTCGCGGGCATGCCGGCCCCGCGTCGAAACCACCTCGCCCTTGTCGAGAAAGAGGTCGCTGACCGCGATCGCCTGATCGAGCAGCCCGCCGGGATTGCTTCTGAGATCGAGAACGAGGCCGGTATAGTCGGGACCGAGCTTGGCCGCGATGTCGGCCACCGCCTCCTTGATCCCGCTCGTCGTCTTCTCGTTGAAGGTGCGCACCCGCACATAGCCGATGGACTCGCGCTCGATGCGGTGCGACACCGCGGCCAGCGTGATCTTCTCGCGCACGAGATCGACATCGAAGACTTCCTCGGGACGATCCTCGGTCGCCGGCCGCACGACGGTGATGGTGATCGGCGCACCGACCGGCCCGCGCATCTTTTCCACCGCCTCGTCGACTGTCTGCCCCATCACCGGCTTGCCGTCGATATGGGTGATAAAGTCACCGCTTCTGAGACCGGCGCGTGCCGCCGGCGTATCGTCGATCGGGGAAACAATCTTGATGACGCCGTTTTCCATCACCACCTCGAGCCCGAGACCGCCATATTCGCCGCGCGTCTGCACCTGCATGTCGCGGAAGCTGTCGGGGCCGAGATAGCTCGAATGCGGATCGAGCGAGGACAGCATGCCGTTGATCGCGGCATCGAGAACCTTTTCGTCGTCGACCGGCTCGACATATTCGGCCCGGATCTTCTCGAACACCTCCATCAGGAGATCGAGCTGGCGATAGGTGTCGACCGAGGTCTTTTCCGCCGCCCCGAGTGGGGAAACGCCGAAAAAGGCGAGGGCCACAACCCCGAATGCCAAGAGTGTCCGTCGCATCATCATCCTACCTTTCTCAAGCCCGCTGCCAGCCATGGCAAGGGATCGACCGGTTCTCCCCCCTGGCGCAATTCCACATATAGTTTGGGTGTGGTCCCGGCTGTGGCCCCTGCCCCGCCCGCCACGACCGCGGCGCGCGCATCGCCGGCGGCCATTTCGCCGACGGGCTCGCCGGCAAGGACCCACTGGCCGACCGTCGCATAGATACGCGCCATGCCGGCAAGCAGTGTATGGTAGCCGCCGCCATGGGAGATGATCAAGAGCTGGCCATAGCCGCGGAAGGGCCCGGCGAAAACGACCCGGCCGTCATAGGGCGCGACCACTTGCGCGCCGGGCAGGGCGGCGATGGTGATGCCGCGCTCGTGCAGGGCACCCGACTGTTCGCCGAATTCCTTGACCAAAGCGCCGCGGACCGGCAGCGGCAGGCTGCCGCGGGCCGCCGCGAACGGCGTCGTCGCCGGCGGCTGGGTGGCGGTCGCCGGCCTGGCGCCGAAGCGCC
>JBHHTO010000037.1:0-14524 GCA_046753425.1 Rhodothalassiaceae bacterium
CATCCGCGCGCAGTTCGGCAACAAGCGCCGCGACCCGCGAGAAGGCCTCCCGGAAGGGTTCGAGATCGGTAAGCTGCGAGCCGATATGCACATCGATCCCGACCACCTCTATGGCCGGCAGCGACGCCGCGAGGCGGTAGGCCTCGCGGGCCCGTTCCCAGGGAATGCCGAATTTGGTTTCCGCCCGGCCGGTGGAGATCTTGGCGTGGGTGCGGGCATCAATATCGGGGTTGATGCGCAGCGCCACCGGTGCCCGCCGCCCCTGCGCGGCCGCGATCGCGGCGAGCGAGACCAGCTCCGGCTCGGACTCGACATTGAACTGGTGAATGCCGGCAGCGAGCGCCCGCGCCATCTCGTCAGCGGTCTTGCCGACACCGGAGAAGACGATGCGCGCGGGCGGGATCCCGGCCTGAAGTGCGCGCTTAAGCTCGCCGCCGCTCACCACGTCGGCACCGGCGCCAAGCCGCGCCAGGGTCGCGAGGACGGAAAGATTGGCATTCGCCTTCACCGCGAAGCAGATGAGGTGCGGCATGCCGTCGAGGGCCGCATCGAAGACCCGATAATGCCGCTCAAGCGTCGCCGTCGAATAGACATAGGCGGGTGTGCCGGCTTGGGCCGCGATCAGGTCGAGCGGCACCTCCTCGGCGTGAAGGAGTCCGTTCCGGTAACTGAAATGATCCACGCGCCCTATCCGCTTTCCTGCGGTATCTTCCTGCGGTCCTTTTTCTGGCCGTGCCCGATCTCTTCCTTTTCGATCTTCTCGAGACGCGGATCCGGCTTGCCGCCATCGGGCGGCACGATGTCACCGCGGCGTCCGCAACCGCCGAGAAGGATCGCGGCGAGGCAGATGAAAAGAACGGTCCCGCGCATCATCCGATTTCCCGTCGTGCCGCACGGATCGCCTCGCGCACCCGCTCCGGCGCCGTGCCGCCGAAGCTGGTGCGGCTCGCCACCGAGCGGGCGGGGTCGAGCACCGAGTATATTCCCGCGTCGATGCGGCGGTCCACGGCGGTCATTTCGTCCAGCGGCAGGTCGGCCAGTGCAAGGCCCAGCTCCGCGGCGCGCGCCACGATGCGCCCGGTCACATGGTGCGCCTCGCGGAAGGGCAGACCGGCCACCCGCACGAGCCAGTCGGCGAGATCGGTCGCGGTAGAGTAATCGGCAGCAGCCGCCGCGGCCATGCGGGCGCGGTCGACATCCATCCCGGCGAGCATGGCGGTCATCGCCTCGAGCGAGAGCCGGATCGCGTCCGTCGCCTCGAAGACCGGCGCCTTGTCCTCCTGCATGTCCTTCGAATAGGCGAGCGGCAGTCCCTTCATCACGGTGAGCAGCGCGACGAGCGAGGCAACGGCGCCGCCCGCCTTGGCGCGGACCAGTTCTGCGGCATCGGGATTGCGCTTCTGCGGCATGATCGAGGAACCGGTGGTGAGCGAGTCCGGCAGCCGCACGAAGCCGAAGCCGCGACTCGTCCAGAGCACGACCTCCTCGCCCAGCCGCGACAGATGGGTGGCGAGAATGGCGAGCGCGGCCAGATATTCGAGGGCGAAATCGCGATCCGATACGGCGTCGAGCGAGTTGCGCATCGGGCGATCGAAGCCGAGCGCGACCGCCGTCATCTCCCGGTCGACGGGAAAGGAGGTCCCGGCGAGGGCGGCCGCGCCGAGCGGGCACTCGTTGAGCCGCCCACGACAGTCGGCGAGACGTCCGCGGTCGCGCCGCAGCATCTCGACATAGGCCATCAGATGATGGCCGAAGGTGACCGGCTGCGCACATTGCAAATGCGTGAAGCCCGGCATGAGCGTCTCCGCGTGTTCCTCCGCGCGGTCGAGAAGCGTTTTCTGGAACATGCGCAGGGCCGCATCGAGGCCGTCGATGGCCTCCCGCACCCAGAGGCGAAAATCGGTTGCCACCTGGTCGTTTCGCGAACGCGCGGTGTGCAGCCGCCCAGCCGCCGGACCGATCAGCTCGGCGAGGCGTGCCTCGACATGCATGTGGATATCCTCGAGCGCGGGATCGAAGGTCATCTCGCCGGCGGCGATCTCGGCCTCGATGCGGTCGAGCCCGTCGCACATCGCCGCCGCGTCCGCGGGATCGATGATGCCGCGGGCCGCAAGCATGCGGCAATGCGCGCGCGAGGCGGCGATATCCTGGCGATAGAGCCTGTGGTCGATTCCGATCGAGGCGTTGATGCGCTGCATGACCGCGTCGGGACCGGTCGCAAAGCGCCCGCCCCAGAGGCGGTTGGCGGCTGCCTTTTCCTGCCCGGAATTGTCGTTAGTACTGGACTTCGCGCTCATGAGACGGAACAATCCTCGCCATGAATGACAGACATATCCTGTTCGGCGTGCTCGCTCTCCTGCTGCTCGCCGCCGGCGGCTGGGCAGCATATGGGAAGTGGGGCGCGCACGAAAGCACTTCGGCGACATCGCCGTCAGCGGCGCCCGCCGCATCGGGAGCGGAACTCGCCGCGGGCGCGATGACAGGTTTCGTGCTGGCCCGCGAATTGCGTCCGCTGCCGGCGGATCTCACCTTCGAGGGACCGGACGGACTCGTGCATCTCGACGATTATCGCGGCCAGGTCCTGCTCATCAATCTCTGGGCGGAGTGGTGCGCTCCCTGTATCGAGGAGCTGCCGACGCTCGACCGCCTCGCCGCGAAGCTTGCCGGTCCCGAATTCCGCGTCGTGCCGATCTCGCTCGATTCGGCGCCGGTGGCGGAAGCGCAGGCGGTTCTCGAGAAATATGGCGCCTCGCATCTGACGACGCTGGCCGACCGCAAGATGACGGTGATGGCGGCACTCGGCATCGCCGGCCTGCCGACGACGATTCTCGTCGATCGCAAGGGGCGGGAGCTCGGCCGCTTCGTCGGCCCGGCCGACTGGTCGAGCCCCGGGGCGCTCGCGCTTGTCCGCTCGGCTATCGATGGAGGCGCTTGACTCCGGGGCGTGCGCCACCCCATGAAGCAGGACATGCGGCCGCGCGGCGGATGATGCCGCCGGCGGCGGCCGGTCTTGCAGGAACGGCGGATGAGGCCGTTCACACGGTGGTTTCCCGCTACCGTGCCCTCGTGACAGAAAAGGACATTCTTCATGCCCACTCTTCGCCGTTCGCTCGGCCTGCTCGCCGCACTGGCCTTCGTCTTCGTCGCCGGTGCCGCCTTTGCGCAGGACGCGGCGCCGACCGCCGCGCCCGCCTTCTCCGAAGCCAAGCTCGAGGCCTTCGCCAATGCGGCGGTCAGCGTCAGCCATGTCATGAGAGACTGGCGTGGCAAGGTGCAGACGGCGCAGAGCGAGGAAGAAAAGACGGCAATGATCGAGCAAGCGAACCAGGATATCGAGGCGGCGATCCAGGCCACCGACGGGATCACGCTCGACGAATATGAGGCCATCGCCGGCGCAGCCCAGCAGGATCCGGACTTCGCCGAATCGCTGAAGGCGCGGGTTCTTGCCAAGCTGCGCGCCAAGGCGGCGCCGCCACAGGAATGAGGCGCCGGCCTCAACCCCGCCAATAGTCGGGGTCGAGCAGGACCAGCAGCGTGAACAGCTCGAGCCGTCCCATCAGCATGGCGGCCGAGAGGATCCATTTCGCGGTATCGGGCAGGCTCGAATAGTTGCCGGCCGGGCCGATGACGTCACCGAGCCCCGGCCCGACATTGGCGAAGGCCGTGGCCGAGGCCGAGAGGGCGGTGGTGAAGTCGAGCCCGATCACCGCCAGAAGCACCGCGGTGACCGAGAAGGCGCCAACATAGACGGCGAGGAAAGCGAGCACCGACGCCTGGATGTCGCGGGTCACCGCGAGCCCGCCATAGGACAGCACATCGACGCGATGCGGCTGCGTCAGGCGGCGCATATAGGCCCGCACCGCGATCCACAGAATCTGGTGGCGGTAGATCTTGATGCCGCCCGCCGTCGATCCGGTGCAACCGCCGATGAAGGTAAGGGCAAAGAACAGCCCCACCGCCGCCGTGCCCCAGAGCGTGTAGTCGCTGCTCGCATAGCCGGTGGTGGTGACGATCGAGACGACGTGAAAGGCGGCCATGCGCAGGCTGTCGCCGACGCCCATGTTGCGGCCGAGCATGAGATAGAGCGCGAGCAGCAGTGAGACGGTGACAAGAAAGCCGACAAAGGCACGCACCTGGACATCGTCGACAAGGGCATGGGTGCGGCCGCGCACGAAGCGGATATAGACGACGAACGGAATGCCGCCAGCAGCCATGAAGAGAACACCCGCCCATTGCAGGCCGGCATTGCCGAAATGGGCAAACGACGCGTCATGTGTCGAGTAACCGCCGGTCGAGATGGTCGTCATGGCATGATTCCAGGCATCGAAGGGACTCATGCCGAGCGACCAGTAGAGAAGAAAACAGGCGAAGGTGAGAGTGCTGTAGATGCCGCCGATATAGGTCACGAACTGGCGCGCCCGGGGCACGATCCGGGTCGAGCGCTCCGAGCTCTCGGTCTCGAACAGCTGCATCCCGCCGACGCCGAGAAAGGGCAGCAGGACGATGGCCATGACGATAATGCCGACACCGCCCATCCATTGCAGCAGCGACCGCCAGAGCAGGATGCCCGGCGGGTGCTGGTCGAGCCCGTAAAGGACCGTTGCGCCGGTGGTGGTGAGGCCGGACACGCTTTCGAACAGGGCATCCGCCATGCCGAGATGCCCGCCATATGACAGAAAGGGGATCGCGCCGACAATGGCGATCGCGACCCAGGCGCTGGCGGTCAGCGCGAAAGCCTGGCGGCGCGTGATCTCGACCGGCGCATCCGACCGCGTGGCGAGAACCAGCGACCCACCGAGAAAGGCGGTCACGGCGCCGGACCCGACAAAGACCACCCAGTCGGCATTGCCGGCGGTGAGGTCGGCCAGTGCGGGAAGGGCCATGGCCGCCGCCATCACGCACATCAGCAGGCCGCTGATATGCAGAATGGGTCGGAAATCGATCATGACGCAGGCCCGCGCCCGGGGGCGTCAGACGGGAAGACCCAATGCGCGCAGGTCGCGCGCCAGCGTCGTCGGGTCGACGAACCGGAGTCCGAGCATGCCCCTGGCAATGGCGACCTCCACATTGTCCTGCCGATCGTCGATGAAGACGGTCGAGGCCGGCTCGATCCCGAACCGGCTTATGGCGAGATCGTATAGGCGCGGATCGGGCTTGACCATCCCCTCCTCTCCCGAGACGACGATGTCGCGAAAGCGTCGCGAGAAGGCGAACCGGCGACGAAAGTCGGGAAAGGTCTCGGCGGAATAGTTGGTCAGTGCAAAAACCGGAACGCCGGCATCGTCCAGTTTCTCGAGGATTTCGACGCTGCCCGCGATCGGCGGTCCGATGGTGTCGTTCCAGCGGCTGAAATAAAGACCGATGAGGTCGGCATAGTCGGGATAGAGGCGCTGGCGCTCTGCGATGCTCTCGGCGAAGGGCCGCCCCCGGTCGTGCTCGGTGTGCCAAGAGAGGGGCACCACCTCACGCAAAAACCACTCCCGCTCCTCGGGATCGGCAATCAGCTCCTCATAGAGGAACCGCGGGTCCCACGCGACGAGCACATTGCCGATATCGAAGATGACCGCGCGGGCACGCGCGTCCTGCTCAGCCCTGCCGGGCCTTGAAGCGCCGGTTGGTCTTGTTGATGACATAGATGCGGCCCTTGCGCCGGATCACCCGACAATCGCGATGCCGCGTCTTGAGCGATTTGATCGAATTTCTGACTTTCATGACGCCTACCCGCACGAACAGGAAGTGACAACGCCCCCGCAACATGGCGCGGTCGCCCATTTGTCGCAAAAGAGCGCGCGACCATAAGAAGCGGCCGCGCCCCTGTCAAGCCGCGCCCCTGCAGATGCCGATGCGTCACAATGAGAAGGCGGCCCAACATGTCGCGGGTCGCCTTCCCGTTCTCCGCGCCTAGGAAGGAGCGGTCATCGTCTGGCGTACCGGCCTGGCCGGCCAAGCCCTGCACGTCAGCATCGGAAATATAACCCATCACGCCGTCGCGGTCAGCCATCAAATCTCGCAAGCATGAAGAAATCAGCTCTTGACACCCCGTCCTGCCAACGCGTGTCAGGATTAAAAATGACAGGACAAGTTGCTCATCCGCAACAATCTTTCGGCACATGCCGAGTCGCACGATGAAAATATACGACGATATGCAGGCCGGACGGGTATCGTTTCCGGATCGGTCGCAACCCGTGCCTGTGCAGGGATATCGCGGCGCCCTTCGCCCTTGCGCGGCTCTGCAATCGCGAGCAAATTGAGGCACGAAAGGAGACCCCGCCGATGTTCAGACCGCTCTGTGTCCTGTGCTTCGTGGCATTGCTCGGCGCTTGTGCCGCGCAACAATTCGAGGCCGATGTCACCCGCTTCCATGTCGCAGGGCTATCGGACTATGAAGGCAAGCGGGTGCGCGTCGAGCCGGCACGCGACGACATCGACGGCGTCGTCTTCGCCCGCTATGCCGCGATGCTGGGTGAGCGGCTGGCGGCCCTTGGCTTCGTGCCCGCCGGCAAGGATGAACCCGACTGGCTGGCGCGTCTCGACTATTCGGTGACGGCCACCGAGACGGCACCGGAAAGCGGCGCCCGGATCGGCATTGGCGGCGGGCATTTCGGGCGTCATGTCGGCGTCAGTGGTGCAGTCGGATTTCCAATCGGCGGCCACGCGCCCGAAGCCGTCTACAACCGGCGTATCAGCCTTGCCCTGATCGAGGCCGGAAGCGGCCGCCGGCTGTGGGAAGGGCGTGCCGTCTCCACCGGACGGACGGCGGATCTGGACGCCGTGATGCCGCTTCTGATCAAGGCCTTGCTGGAAGGGTTTCCCGGCGAGTCGGGACGCACGGTCAAGGTCCGCTTGCCGGTAGAGGAGCGGGAATGATCCGCTCGCAATGAGATCGGCCCGCACGGCGGCATGCAGATGCCGGACATAAACAAGGGGAATGAGATGATCGAGATCAGCAGCAATTTCGACGGCGGCAACATCATCGTGAAACAGGCCGAATGGCCCAATGACGTGCGCCTCGCCATCCGGCGCGACAACAACTCGCATTTCTGTCAGTGGTTCTATTTCCGCCTCACCGGGGCGCAGAACACCAATACGCGACTGGTCATCGAAGAGGTGAACGAAGCGGCCTATCCCGAGGGCTGGCAGAATTACAGAGCGGTCGCCTCCTATGACCGCCAGACCTGGTTCCGGGTCCCCACCGAATATGACGACACCTCGTTGACCATCAGCCACCGGCCGGAGGCGGACGTCGTCTGGTACGCCTATTTCGCGCCCTATTCGATGGAGCGCCATGCCGATCTCATCGCCCATGCCAACAGCCATCCCGCGACCCGGGTACGGTCGCTCGGCCATACCATCGACGGCCAGGACATCGATCTCGTCGAGATCGGCAATGCCGGCGAGGGCGCGCGCAAGGTCTGGATCATCGCCCGCCAGCATCCGGGCGAGACGATGGCCGAATGGTGGATGGAAGGCTGCCTCGACCGGCTGCTCGATGGCGACGATCCGGTGGCCCGCGCGCTGCTTGAGAAGGCGCGCTTTTACATCGTCCCGAACATGAATCCCGACGGCTCGCGGCGCGGTCATCTGCGCACCAATGCGGCGGGCGTCAATCTCAACCGGGCCTGGAATGACCCGTCGGAGGACACGAGCCCCGAGGTCTTCTGGGTGCGCAAGGCGATGCACCGCATTGGTGTCGATTTTCACCTCGACGTCCATGGCGACGAGGCGCTGCCCTACAATTTCATCGCCGGCTTTGAAGGCGTGCCGTCGGTGACCGACGCGCAGCTTGCCTTGCTCGAGCGCTACAAGACGGCGCTCTGTGCCGTAAGCCCGGATTTCCAGACCGAACACGGCTACCCCGTCGACGCCCCGGGGAGCTCCGACCTGCGCAAATGCACCGACTATGTTGCCGAGACCTTCGGCTGCCTGGCGATGACGCTGGAGATGCCGTTCAAGGACAATGCCAACGCGCCCGACCCGGTGCATGGCTGGTCGCCGCAGCGCTGTCGCCATCTCGCGCGCGCCTGTCTCGACGCCCTCCTGACGGTGATCGACGACCTGCGCTGAGGCCTCAGGCCTCGCCGTCCTCGCGCTTGAGCCCCTCGATCGTTGCTTCGGCGATCTTCTTGATCTGCTTTTGCGACATGCCCGCCTTCTTGAGCAGCTTGCCGAGATAGGCGGGGCGTCCGGTATGGACCACCGCCTCGATGGCGGCGATGTCGATCCCCGTGCGGTGCGCGAGGAGGCTTTCGAGAAGGCGGATGCCGCCATTCCGCAGCACATCGACCAGCAGTCGATCAGTGAGCGCGCCGCGCTCCTCGAGCTGCCGGATATAGTCGGTGAGCGCGCAGCGGCTCGCCCCCTTGACCCAGCGCACGAGATTGGCACCGGTGGCGGCGGAAACCGCCTTGTCCGCACTCTCCACATCGATGCCGTGGCGGGCGACCAGTTCGGCACGACAGGCCTCGGAGATATGGTCAAGCAGACGATGCGCGAGCACGAGGCTGAGATCGGCACGTTTCGCCAAATGCTCCATCAGCGCGCGATGGCCGCCAAACCGGGTAACCACGCGATCCCCGGCCTCACTCAGATCGGCACCGGGGTTTCGCACGAGAAAGGTGACCGAGCGCTCGCCCCCCGCCTCGGCAATGGCGACCGCGACAATGCTTGGCACCACCGAGCGACGGGCAATCGCGACCCGCGCATGCTCCTCAAGCTCGCGCGCAAGCTCCGCCAGATCCTCGGGCGAGAAGATCTCGGTATGTGACAGGAAGGGGCTGGAGACGTCCTCGACATCACGTGCGATCCGTTCCGCCAGATCGCGCGGCAGGTCGCGTGCGCGGCGCAATTCGAAGGCCAGCGTCTGCCGCACCGCGACACTCATGTCGCGAGCCAGCGATTCGGCGACCTCGATGACCACGCGCCGCTCCTCGGGCGGATGCTCGTCGACAAGGAAGAGCCCCACCTTGCGTGCGAGCACGACCTTCTCGAGCTGCGCGTGGCGCGCCGACGGCAGCGATGTCAAATCCGAAAATTTCATACTCTGGCCAGAACGTCCGCAACGGATTTTGAGTGCCCAGCCTATACGCGCCGTATTTAATACTGTTTTGAGGAATATGGTTGACCCGCGTTAAGGAATGCCAGCCAGCGGCCGCAATCTTTGGCCCCTCACGCGCACAGGTCGTCGCGGAACGCCCGAATGGCCGAGATATACCAGGGCCACCGGACGCCCCTCGCGTGAAAGCCGACATGGCCGCCGGCAGCGGTGAGAAGCGTCCATACTGGGCGGTTCCGTGGCCAGGGCGCGCTGTGGTAGTCGGCTGCCGGAATCCAGGGATCGTCCTCTGCGTGCAGGGCAAGTGTCGGCCGATGCAGCGCGGACAGGGCGGGCATCACGCTCTGCGAGCGGTAATACTGGTCGACATCGCGAAATCCGTGCGCCGGAACGACGACCCGGCTGTCGAACGCGCGCAGGCTGCGGATTCCCTTGTCCGGCGCTCGTCCCGCCGCAAAGTGCTGTCGGCACAGCCAGGCCAGGAGCCGGCGTTCGTAGATCCGGTTGCGGGCCGCACCGATCCGCCGCACGGCGCTTGCCAGATCGAGCGGCGCCGAGACACTGATCACCGCCGCAAGAGGGTCCGGCACACGCGGCGATGCGGCCAGCCGGAGCACGAGATGGCCGCCCAGTGAAAAGCCGATGGCGATCACCGGCCGCCTGGGCCAGTCCCGCCCGATCCTGGCGATCAGGGTGCGAACATCGTCAACCAGGCCAGCATGATAGGGCCCGACGCTGCGGCCCTCGGGGTCGGCGCCGCGCAGATTGGCCCGGATGACGACCTGCCCGTCGGCAAGCAGGACCCGCGCCGCGAGCCGCATATAGGCGCTGTCCTCACAGCCGCCGAGGCCGTGGACGAGGAGCATGATCTGCCGCCGCGCCTCGGACTGCGGCTCGGACTGCGGCTCGGAGACCGCGGCGACGAGCGTGCCGGCGGCCCGCTCGGGAGCCGGCACATACAGGCGCCGCGAGCGGTGCGGCACCAGTGCGGGCGCGGGGAGAAGGCTGTTGCGGATGGTCTGCAGGTCGCCACCGATCCAGGGCGGGCGCGCCCGAAATGGATCGAGGCGGCGCAGGAATGCCGCGCCGGGGTCACCGGCAAGACAGCGAAACCCTTTGCTCCTCTCGCCCGGGGCGAAGGGCCGCCGGTTGCCGCGGCTTGACACGGCCCCTCAGCTTGCCGCCGCCTCCTCCCGCGATGGTGGCGGCATGGGAACACCGGGCTCGCGTTTCGAGGCGCGGATGGTGAGCGATGTCTTGACGCTCTCGACATTCGGTGCCGGCGTCAGCTCCGAGATCAGGAAGCGCTGGAATTCCGCCAGATCGCGGGCCACAATCTTGAGGATGAAGTCGATCTCGCCATTGAGCATGTAGCACTCGCGGACCAGCGGCCATTCCGCCACCTGGCGCTCAAAATTCTGCAGGTCGGCCTCGGCCTGGCTCTTGAGCGAGACGAGGGCGAAAACGGTGATCCCGAAGCCCAGTGCCTCCTGGTCGAGATCCGCATGATAACCGCGGATGAAGCCCGATTCCTCGAGCACGCGGACCCGCCTGAGACAGGGCGGAGCGGTGATCCCGACCCGCTCGGCAAGATCGACGTTTGTGATTCGCCCCTCGTTCTGCAGGGTGGTGAGAATCTTGACGTCCACCGCATCCAGCTTGACTCTCGGCATCGCCGACCGCTCCTCGGATTTTCTGCCACCCCGCTTCCGGATGGGCGAATCTTTTCGTATCTATCGCAGGTGCACTAAGATAATTATACGCACCGCTCATGAAATTGCCAACTGTGCCCTGCACCAACTTGTGAGTTGGCGAACGGGTGCACGAGCATGCAAAGTCTGGCATCCTTGGTGCGGGGGTGCAAGGCAGGAGGGTCGAGGATCTCATGTGGAGCGATGGTGACCCACCATCGGACGCGGCGGAGCTCGAGGCACTGGACGAGCGCACGGCGCTGTTCGTGGCCCTTGCCGAGCGTCTGATCCATGGCGAGGCCCTCGACCAACCGGAGCGCCGGGCGCATCTGCTGCGCCTGCTGACGAGCCTCATGTCCGAGTCGCGCGAGAAGGCGCGTGCCGAGGTGATCGCGAGGCTCGCCGAGATGCCGTCACCACCCAAGGATGTGGCATTGGCGCTGGCACGCGATCGGGCGACGCTGGCCGCGCCGCTCCTGCGCAAGGCGCCCTTCTCGCAGAACGAGCTCATTGAGCTCGTGATGCGCACCGGCGCCGAACATCATATCGAGATCGCCCGGCGCGCCGACCTCACGCTCGATGTCTGGCTTGCGCTCGCCCGCGCCGCCGCAAAGCGGGCGCGCGCACCCGAGCCGGACGACGGGCCCGACACGCGCGAAGAGCGGGCTGCGGAAGAGAAGGCAGCGACTGCTCCGTCCGCGCCCGCCACCTCCACTTCGGACAGCGCCCGGGAGAAGCCCGCAGCCGCCGCTGAGGAAACGATGGCGGATCCGGGAATTGCCGTCCCCCCGCTGCCGGAACTGGAGTTCGCACCGGAGGCCGTGGAGAGCGAAAAGGCGCCGGCGGCCGACCGCACCCCGCGCAAGGCGACAGCGCCGGGGGAAAGGGGCTTTCGCGCCACCGCACCGCTTGAGGACCCGGAGCCCCATGCCTGGCGATTCGAGACCGACCGCCAGGGCCGCATCGTGCGCCTGTCGCCCAATGCCCGGCTCGCCTTCGGAGATATCGCACCGGGTCTCGTCGGCGAACCCTTTGCGCAGGTTGTGCAGTTGCACAGCGCGGTCCCGGCCGGCGACGAGATCGGCGAGGCCATGGCGCGATGGGCGCCGCTGCACGATCTTGTCGTCGAGACCATGGTGGGAGACGGCCCCTCCCGGCGCTGGCGAATCCGCGCCCAGCCGCGATTCTCCTTTCCCGACGGCCGGTTCGAGGGATATGTCGGCACCGCCACCGACGAGGATGCACGACGGACCCCGGCCGGGGCGCAGCCGCAGGACCCCGAGGCCCTGCTCGACCGTCTGGAGAGGGCAGCGGACCGTCTCGCCAAGGCGGCATCAACGCCGGAATTGCGGGACTATGCGCTGGCCATGCAGGAATGTGTCGCAGCGCTCAGGGCGCTGCCGCTCGGCGTGGCTGCGCCGAAACAGCCATCCGCTTCCCCGACCGACGCCACATCCTGAGCTCGATCTTGCGCGGGCACCGGGCGATCTCTAAATACGGATGTCCCCGCCGGCGCCACGAAGGCGTTCGGCCCTGCCAACTTCACAAGGAATTCCCGAAAGGCGCTCGAGGATGCCGCAAAGCGATCACAGGAAGGTCCTCATCATCGGCTCCGGGCCGGCCGGATACACCGCGGCGATCTATGCTGCCCGCGCCAATCTGGCACCACTCGTCGTGGCCGGCCTGCAGCCGGGCGGACAGCTCACCATCACCACCGATGTCGAGAATTACCCCGGCTTCGCCGAACCCGTGCAGGGCCCCTGGCTGATGGAGCAGATGCGCCTGCAGGCGGAGCATGTGGGAGCGGAAATCGTCAATGACGTGATCACCGCGGTCGATCTCGGCGGGCAGCCCTTCGAGGCGGTCGGCGATTCGGGGCGGACCTACCGCGGCGACACGCTGATCATCGCCACCGGCGCCCAGGCGCGCTGGCTTGGCCTGCCCTCGGAAGAGAAGTTCAAGGGATTTGGCGTGTCCGCCTGCGCCACCTGCGACGGCTTCTTCTATCGCGGCAAGGAGGTGCTGGTGGTCGGTGGTGGCAATACCGCCGTCGAGGAAGCGCTGTTTCTCACCAATTTTGCAAGCAAGGTGACGCTGGTGCACCGTCGCGACTCGCTGCGCGCCGAGAAGATCCTCCAGGATCGCCTGTTCGCCAACGAGAAGATCACGGTGATCTGGGATCATGTCGTGGACGAGATCCTCGGCACCACGGATCCACTCGGCGTCACCGGCGTGCGCCTGCGCCATGTCACCACCGGCGAGACAGAGGAGATCCCGGTCCACGGCGTCTTCATCGCCATCGGCCATGATCCGGCAACGGCACTGTTCCGCGGCCAGCTCGAGATGGACGACAACGGCTATATCCTGACCGCCCCGGATTCGACGGCGACCTCGATCGAGGGCGTCTACGCCGCGGGGGATGTCACCGACCATGTCTACCGCCAGGCGGTGACCGCCGCAGGGATGGGCTGCATGGCGGCGCTCGAGGCGGAACGCCATCTCGCCGCGCGCGAGGCCGCAGCCCGCGCCGCCGCCGAATAGGACATCCGGGATCGGCAGGGAGAAGACGAGATGCCCGACCTTATCCTGCTCCGGCACGGGCAGAGCGAGTGGAACCGGCAGAACCGCTTCACCGGCTGGACGGATGTCGATCTTTCGGAACAGGGCCGGGCCGAGGCGGCACGGGCGGGCCGTCTGATGGCGGCCCAGGCGCTCGTGCCCGACATCTGCTTCACATCCGTGCTCAAGCGCGCCATCCGCACCGCCTGCATCGCGCTTGATGTGATGGACCGATTGTGGATTCCGATGCACAAATCCTGGCGCCTCAACGAGCGCCATTATGGCGCGCTGCAGGGCCTCGACAAGAACGAGATGGCGGCGAAGGTGGGGCCGGAGCAGGTGCGCATCTGGCGGCGCAGCTATGACGTACCGCCACCGCCCCTCGACGAGGGCGATCCGCGCCTGCCGCACCACGATCCCCGCTATCGGGATGTCGACCCGGCCCTGCTGCCACGCACCGAGAGCCTCAAGGACACCGTGGCGCGTTTCCTGCCCTATTGGGAGGAGGCGCTCGCGCCGGCGCTGCGAGAGGGCCGGCGGGTGCTCGTCGCCGCCCATGGCAACAGCCTGCGGGCGCTCGTCAAGTTTCTCGATGACATCTCCGATGACGCGATTCCGGGGCTCGAGATTCCGACCGGTGCACCGCTCCTTTATCGCCTCGATAGCGACCTGCACCCGCTTGGGCATGCCTATCTCGGGGATGGCGGCGAGAAAGAGCCTCAATAGAAGGCGAATCCCATCACCGCCCGATCGACGGTCTCGCCCGTTTCCGAAAGCGGCAGCACGAGAACCTGCCAGCGTTTGTAGTCGCGCTCGATCCACGGCATCTTCAGGCCCCACATGGCGAGCGGCCGGCGATCACGCACAAGCTCCTCGACAGCCCTGATGGTGAATTCGAGCATCGGTCCGAACATGAATTCCCGGGCCCGCTGGCCGACACGCTTCTCGCCGATCATGTCCTCGATGTAGCTGCCGACGATACGGTAGCGGTAATCATAGGGATCATGGAGAACATCGACGACGGCGACATGGCTCACCAGCCCCTTGAGCACATCCGGACCCATGTCGCGCGTCCTGGGCAGCGCGCCCTCGATGCATCTGCTGCTCCACAGCGCAAGCATCTGGTGCAGCGTCGGCTCGAGGGCGCGGAAATCCCGGATGAAGCCGTAATGCCGCGATTCGCCCTCACGGTTCTCGTCCGGGGATAGTGACCCCGTGAGGT
>JBHHTO010000038.1:0-14490 GCA_046753425.1 Rhodothalassiaceae bacterium
CGCGACCCGCCCGAGGCGCCTTCGGGCCGATGACTGGTCACGCCGTCTCGTGCGCGAGTCGCGGCTCTTGGTCGACGACTTCATCTGGCCGGTCTTCATCACCGGCGGCGACACGCCGGAGCCGGTGCCCGCCCTGCCCGGCGTCGTGCGGCAGACGCTCGAGAGCGTCGTCGAGGCGGCGCGCGAGGCCGCCGATCTCGGCATCCCCGTGATGGCGCTCTTTCCCTATACGCCGCCCGAAAAGCGCAGCGAGCGCGGCGAGGAGGCGCTCAATCCGGACAATCTCGTCTGCCGCGCCCTGCGCGCGATCAGGCGCGAGGTGCCCGGGATCGGCCTTCTTGCCGACGTCGCGCTCGATCCCTACACGAGCCACGGCCAGGACGGGCTCCTCGACGAGGCGGGACGCATTCCCAATGACGAGACGGTCGAGATTCTCGTTGAACAGGCGAAGGTCCAGGCCGCGGCGGGCTGCGACATCATCGCGCCGTCGGACATGATGGACGGTCGCGTCGGCGCCATCCGCGTCGGCCTCGATGCTGCCGGATTTGCAGATGTCCAGATCATGTCCTATGCCGCCAAATACGCCTCCGCCTTCTATGGCCCCTTCCGCGACGCGGTGGGCTCGCGCGGTGTGCTCAAGGGCGACAAGAAGACCTATCAGATGGATCCGGCCAATTCCGACGAGGCACTGCGCGAAGTGGCGATGGACATCGCCGAGGGCGCGGACTCGGTGATCGTCAAGCCGGGCATGCCCTATCTCGACATCGTCGCCCGCGTGAAAGCCGAATTCGGCATTCCTGTTTTCGCCTATCAGGTCTCCGGCGAATACGCGATGCTGCACGCCGCGGCCGCCGCCGGCGCCTTCGACATCGACACCGTGATGATGGAGTCCCTCATCGCCTTCAAGCGCGCCGGCGCCGACGGCATCCTCAGCTATTTCGCGCCGAAAGCGGCGCGCCTGCTCGCCGCCGGCTGAGCCCTTCGCCCTTCGCCCTTCGACAAGCTCAGGGCGAACGGATCCTGGGTGCGCCCCCCGGTCCTGGGTGCGGCCCCCGGTCCTGGGCGCGGCCCCTTGTCTTCTCCCTTCCCGGCTGCCAAGCTCCGACACCATAATCGCGCACGACCTGGGGAGGGGATGATGAAGACGAATGGATCGCGAATCCCGAGCGGACCGACGGTGGGCGCCGTCTCGCGCCGCTCGGTCATTGCCGGCGGCGCAGCCCTGACGCTAGCCGGTGCCGCTGCCGCCTGCAGCAAGAAGGCACCGGCTCCGGAGGAAGGGGTCAATACCTCGGTCGTTGCCCAGTGCGAGAAGATGCTCGATCTCGCGCTGACCGACGATGAGCGAGCGCAGATCGTCGCCACGATCGACGATCAGCTCGAGGCCATCCGCGCCATCCGCGCCATCGATTTCGAGAATGGCGAGGCCCCCGCGCTGGTCTTCAATCCCCTGCTGCCCGGGCAGGCGGTTCCCGAACAGTCCGGCGGCGTGCGCAACGCTGTCGCGGCGGGCGACCTGCCGGCGGGTGAGGACGATATCGCCTTTGCGCCGGCGAGCCGGCAGGCGCACTGGATCCGGACCAGGCAGATCTCGTCGCGTGAGCTGACCGAGCTCTATCTCAGGCGCATCGCGCGTTATCAGCCGCTGTTGCTCAATTTCATCACCGTCACCGCCGATCTCGCACGCGAGCAGGCGGCGCGGGCCGACGAGGAGATCGCCGCCGGGCACTATCGTGGGCCCTTGCACGGGCTTCCCTATGGTCTCAAGGATCTGGTCGCTACGGCGGGGATTCCGACCACCTGGGGTGCCACGCCCTACAAGGACCGGGTCCCCGATCGCGACGCCCTGATCGTGACGCGTCTCAGGGAGGCCGGTGCCGTGCTCATCGGCAAGACAACGGCCGGCGCCATCGCCTATGGCGACATTTGGTTCGGCGGCAAGACGCGCAGCCCGTGGAACCCGCACGAGGGATCCTCGGGGTCGTCCGCCGGCTCGGCATCGGCGACCGCCGCCGGGCTGTGCAGCTTTTCGATCGGCACCGAGACGCTCGGTTCGATCGTCAGCCCGTCAGCACGCTGCGGCACCACCGGGCTTCGGCCCACCTTCGGCCGCGTCCCGCGCACCGGTGCCATGGCGCTTTGCTGGTCGCTCGACAAGATCGGGCCCATCTGCCGCAGCGTCGCCGACACGGCGCTCGTTCTTGATGCGATCAACGGTGGCGATGTCAGCGACGCGAGCGCCCACGATATCGGCTTTGCATGGGACGCCGCGGCGGCCGTCGATGGCATGCGCATCGGCTATTCGCCGGCCTGGTTCGAGAACGCGGCCGGGCCCGACCGGCAGGCTCTTGAGGCCCTCAGGTCGTTGCCGGTCGCGCTCGTCGAGATCGACCTCCCCGACTGGCCCTACAACGACCTCTTCACCGTCGTCGAGGCGGAGGCCGCGGCCGCCTTCCAGGAGCTGACGCTCAGCAATCGCGACGACGAGATGGTGTGGCAGGAGGACCGTGCCTGGCCCAATACCTGGCGCCGGGCGCATTTCTTCTCCGCCGTCGACTATGTCCAGATCGACCGCTTGCGGCGCCGGGTGATGAAGATGATGGCGGAAAGGATGGCGGGGCTCGACGCCGTCTTCAGTCCCAATTTCGCGGGCAATCTGCTGGTCATCACCAATTTCACCGGCCATCCCTGCCTCACCCAGCGCGCCGGTTTCGTCGACAGCCCGACCCGCGGCCTTGGAGGGGCCTCGACCGAGCAGGACAGCGCCGCTCCCGCGCCGACCTTCCGCGTGCCGGAGAATGTCACCCTGTGGGGGCCGCTGTTCGAGGAGCGCCGACTGCTGACCCTCGGGCGTGCGCTCGAGGCGGCGACGGGGGCAGCGGACGAGCGCCCGCCGCTCGAACGCTGGATGGAGGAATTCGGCGGCAGGGCGCCCTGATCGGCAAACGCCGTTCTGGACGAAGGCTGCCCTGTCAGAAGAGCCCGGTGATCCGCCCGTCGGCGCCGAGATCGATCGCCTCTGCGGCGGGATGGCGCGGCAGGCCCGGCATGGTCATGATGTCGCCGCAGATGGCGACGATGAAACCGGCCCCGGCATTGAGCCGCACCTCGCGCACCGCGACCTCGTGACCCTCCGGCGCACCGACAAGCCGCGGATCGGTCGAAAAGCTGTATTGCGTCTTGGCGATACAGACCGGAAAATGTCCGTAGCCGGCCTCCTCATAGCGGGCGATCTCGCGCCGCACCTTGTCATCGGCGACGACGTGGCGGGCACGATAGATCTTGGTGGCGATCGCCCCGATCTTGTCCCACAGCGACAGGTCCCGCCCATAAAGAGGATGAAAGCTGTGTTCGCCGCCATTCGCGTCGATGATCGCCAGCACGGCCTCGGCGAGCGGCTCCGCACCGGCGCCGCCGTCCGCCCAGTGGGTGCACAGGACGAGCTCGTTGCCGAGCACCCGGCAGCAACGCCGGAGAGCCTGGATCTCTTCCTCGTCATCGCCCTCGAAGCGGTTGAGCGCAACCACCGCCGGAACCCCGAAGAGGCGCAGATTCTCGAGATGCCGCGCGAGGTTGGCGGCACCGCGCTCGACCGCGCCGGGGTCCGGCCGCGCGAGGTCCGCCCGCGCCACGCCGCCATGCATCTTGAGCGCCCGCACGGTGGCAACGACGACCGCGGCGCTCGGCCTGAGATCGCCCTCAGGGCAGACGATGTCGAAAAATTTTTCGGCCCCGAGATCAGCGCCAAAGCCGGCCTCGGTGACCACGATCTCGGCCAGCCGGAGTGCCGCCCGGGTGGCGATCAGGGAATTGCAGCCATGCGCGATATTGGCGAACGGGCCACCATGGATGAAGACCGGATTGTTCTCGAGTGTCTGCACGAGATTGGGCTTGATCGCGTCCTTGAGCAACGCCGCCATCGCGCCCGCTGCCTTGAGATCGCCCGCCGTCACCGGCTCGCGCTCGGGCGTATAACCGACGACGATGCGCGCAAGGCGCGCCTTGAGATCGTCGAGATCGCGCGCGAGGCAGAAGATCGCCATCACCTCGGAAGCGACGGTGATATCGAAGCCGTCCTCGCGCGCAAAGCCGTTGGCGACCCCACCGAGCGAGCTGACGATGGAGCGCAGCGCCCGGTCGTTCATGTCGACCACGCGGCGCCAGCTCACGCGGCGCGGATCGATGCGCGGCTCAAAGCGCCAGTAGATGTGATTGTCGACCATCGCCGCAAGCAGATTGTTGGCGGCGCCAATGGCGTGGAAATCCCCGGTGAAATGAAGATTGATGTCCTCCATCGGCACGACCTGCGCATGGCCGCCGCCGGCCGCGCCACCCTTCATGCCAAAGCAGGGGCCAAGCGACGGTTCGCGCAGGCAGGTGATGCTGCGCTTGCCGAGCCGATTCAGCGCATCGCCGAGACCGATCGAGGTCGTCGTCTTGCCCTCCCCCGCCGGCGTCGGGTTGATCGCGGTGACGAGCACAAGTCGCCCCAACGGGCGATCCTCGAGCGTCCGCAGATAGTCGAGCCCGATCTTTGCCTTGAAGGCGCCATAAGGCTCGAGCGCGGTCTCCGCTATGCCGAGCCTGTCGGCGGCAACGGCGCAAATGGGCATCATCTGCGCCGCCTGCGCGATGGCGATGTCGCTTTTCGCGACCATGGTCCCGTGCCTCCCCCGGGCACGCGGACATTCTGGCCGGTCCTATCGCGCCCGTTCCAATGCGGTCAATGACGGGACGCCGCCGCCCCGATGCGGCCCCCTGCTCCGCCCTTTTACAACCTGGGAGGCGGTGTGCAAATGCCCAATCCGCTCCTTGCCGGAACCGGCTGCGGCGCCGCGATGCCGGTCTCAGAGCAGGCCCAGGGAGGCAAAGACCTGTGTGATGTCGTCAGCAAAGCGCCCCGACTTCGACAGCAGCGGCACCTCGGCGGGCAGACCCTCGAGGCTCGGATGATCGCGCTTCTGGCTCGTCAGCACCGCAACCGGGATATCTTTTGTGGTTGGCATGGCGCGAATGGCACAGGCGAAATCGACGCCCGACAATTCGTCCATGACATTGGTGACGATGATCAGGTCCGGTCGCATCTGCGCCGCCAGCGCCAGCCCGTCTGCACTCGACCACACATTGACCATGCGATAGCCGCACTCGGCGAGGTCGCGGGTGACGAAGTGCGTGCCGGCGCCCTCCGGTGCGACGAGCATGATCTCGACGTCGCGCACCTCGACATCCTCGACCGAAAAGCAATGCTTGGCCGGCAAACGACGGCAAAAACGCGCAATCTCGTCCGGCGTCAGGTCAAGCTTTCCATCCAGCGCCTCGCCGAGACGGTCTATGAAAACCTGCGCATCGCCGAGCGCCGCGCCTTCGAGCGCCTCAACGGCATTGAGAAAATCCTCAAGTCGGTGCGCCGTCACCTTGAGCACGCCGACACCGATCCCGGCGGCCATTCCCTTGATGCTGTGCGCCTGCTGACGGAGCAGCCCGACCGCTATGCCGGGATTGCGCCCCCCCGCCCGCACCTCCTCGAGAGTTTCGTTCATCACCGCAAGGCGATCCTCGATCGCATCAAGAACGTCCTGACACGCCTCTTCGATGCTTGGCGCCGGGTCCACGCTCATGGCGAAGCTCCTTATGTCCTGCGCGTTTTGCGCCACCCTATGCGGTGACATTCAAGAAATTCCTAAAATCCGCCCGCACCGCCCCCGGCGATGATCACCCGCATGGCCGCCTCGCGGCGGCGTCCGGGACGGGTGACAGGAGGGGCGCCGCAGGCTAAAGACAGGCCGCAGCATCCCTCAAGAAGAGACAAGTCCTGGTCCATGCCGCCAAGCGACAAATCCCAGACCCACGCCACCGGAATCCTGCCCGCGCAATGCCTGGCGGAAGCGATCGAGCGGGGCGAGATCGTTCCCGCCGCACCGCTCGATACGGACCAGATCCAGCCTGCCAGCATCGACCTGCGGCTCGGTGACGTCGCCTATCAGGTGCCCGCGAGCTTTCTGCCGGGGCGTCGCGCCCGTGTCAGCGAGCGTCTCGAACTGCTGACCGAGCAACGCCTCGATCTCGGCCGGGACACGGTGCTCGAGCGCGGCCGGGTCTACCTCGTTCCGCTCCTTGAGTCGCTGGCGCTGCGGGCGCGCACCTCGGGACGCGCCAATCCCAAGAGCTCGACCGGCCGTCTCGACGTCTTCTGCCGCGTGATCACCGATTACGGCAGCGAATTCGACAGCGTCCCGGCGGGCTATCGCGGTCCCCTGTGGCTCGAGATCGCGCCGCGCTCGTTCCATGTCCTCGTGCGGCGCGGCTCGCGCCTCGCCCAGCTTCGCCTCAAGCGCGGCTCACCGCCGACGAGCGACAGCTTCGTCCGTCGTCTCAACGAGTCGCTCGGGCTGGTGCAGGACCCCGACGGCGAGGCCGACGTGAAGGACGGCGGGATCGCCCTGTCGGTGGACCTCGAGGGAAGTGACGCCACGGGTCTCATCGGCTACAAGGCACGGCGCCATGACGAGCCGATCGATATCGACCGGCGTGGCCATTACGATGTCGATGCCTTCTGGGATCGTGTCTATCGCCCGCAGAGCGGGGGCATCGTCCTTCGTACCGACGAGTTCTACATCCTGTCGACCAAGGAGCGGGTCGCGGTGCCGCCGGACATGGCGGCGGACATGGTCGCCTATGACACGCTGGTGGGCGAATTCCGCGTCCACTATGCCGGCTTCTTCGATCCCGGATTCGGCTATCACGGGAGCATTGCCGAGGGCACTAAGATCGTGCTCGAGGTACGCTCGCACGAGGTTCCCTTCATCGTCGAGCACGGCCAGATCGTGGGCCGCGTTCTCGTCGAGCGCCTGCTCGCCCCGACCGACCGGCCCTATGGCACCGCCATCGGCTCCAACTATTTCCGCCAGAGCCTGACGCTCGGCAAGCAGTTCCGCCGCTAAGCGGCCGTCGTGCGTGCTTGACATTCGGGGCGCCCCGACTATGTTGGCGCCTTCCTGGAATCGACCGCGGGTCGCAGCACCCGGCTGCCGGTGTGTGGAGAGATGGCGATGGCAAAGCCCAACAGCATCAAGATCAAGCTCGTGAGCAGTGCCGGTACGGGCTATTTCTATGTGACGAAGAAGAATCCACGCACCATGACCGAGAAGTTCACCGTGCGGAAATACGACCCCGTCGTCCGCAAGCACGTCGAATTCAAGGAAGCCAAGATCAAGTAGCGCCCCCCGGGACCGCCCGGCATCGGTCCGTCAGCCGGTCCGCGCCGCATCCGGCTGCGTCTCGACATCGGGGTCCGCCGCCAGCACGACCCGGTTGCGGCCGGCATGCTTGGCATCATAGAGCGCCATGTCCGCCTTCTCGACGAGCTGCCCGCCGCTGGCAGTCGCGTCATCGAGGGCGGCGAGGCCGATGCTCACCGTGACCGGAATGACGCGGCCTTCGGAAAGGCTGAATGGCGGCGCCTCGATGGTCTGGCGCAGACGCTCGGCGATCCGGTGCCCATCGCGGAGCGAGGTGTCGGGCATGGCGACGACGAATTCCTCACCGCCGTAACGCGCGGCCAGATCGACACCGCGCACATTGCGCGCGAGACGACGGCCGAATTCCTGCAGCACCTCGTCGCCGACCGCATGCCCGTGCTCGTCATTGATGGCCTTGAAATGGTCGATGTCGATCATCGCCAGCGACAGCGGCTTGTGATTGTGGCGGGCAGTCCGGATGAGCGTCTCGAGGTGACTCGTCAAATAGTGCCGATTGTAGAGCCCGGTGACCGCATCGGTCATCGCGAGCTGCATCGAGACGTGGAAATTCTCCCACAAGCGGTCGGCATAGCGCTTGCGGCGGATCGGCGTACGGGCACGGGCGACGAGCTCGAGTCGCTCCACCGGACGGATGAGATAGTCGTTGACCCCCATCTCGAGCGCCCGCAGGAGCTGCCTTGACCCATGCTCGCCATGATCGACAATGACGAGGAGCGGCACCTGCCGCGTTTCCTCGAAATTCCGCAGCTTCGAGCAGATGCGGAGACCGTCCGCCTCCTTCATGGTGAGCGAGACGATCACCAGATCATAGTCCTTCTCGCGCACGCGGTCGGCAGCATTCTTGCCGCCGGGAATGTGCGACACGGTGGCAATGGATTCGAGAGCATGCGCCATCCGCGCCGCCGATTTCTCATTGTCCTCGACGATCAGCACAGAGGTCGTCGCGGGGTCGATGTTCTCGATCGACTCCTTCGTCTCCTTGTTCCAGCCAAGGGCCGCGCCGGTGCATTCGCGATTGCGCAGCTCATCGACCATCATCTTGAGCCGCACCAGCGAGCGCACGCGTGCAAAGAGCGCCACATCGTCGACCGGCTTGGTGAGGAAATCCTCCGCTCCCGCCTCGAGCCCCGCCACCTTGTCACTGATCTGGTCGAGCGCTGTCACCATGATGACCGGAATGTGGGTCGTGCTCTCGTCCTCCTTGATGCGGCGACAGACCTCAAAGCCGTTCATGCCCGGCATCATGACGTCGAGGAGCACGACATCGGGCCGCTCGCGCTGCACGATCTCGAGCGCATCGGGACCGGAGGTGGCGCACAGGACATCGAAATACTCGCTGCTGAGCTTGGCCTCGAGCAGCTTCACATTGGGCAGGACATCATCGACGACGAGGACCCGCGCCGTCATTGCGCATCACCGAGATAGGTCCGGATCGTCTCAAGGAGGTCGGTGACCGAGATCGGCTTGGCGATATAGGCCTCGCAGCCACCCTCGCGGATCTTCTCCTCATCGCCCTTCATCGCGAAGGCGGTGACCGCGATCACCGGAATCTGCCGCAGCTCCTCGTCCTCCTTGATCCATTTCGTCACCTCGAGCCCGGAGACTTCGGGAAGCTGGATGTCCATGAGGATCAGATCCGGGCTGTGGGTGCGCGCGAGCTCGAGCGCCGCCATGCCGTCGCGGGTCTGGATGGTCTCGTATTGATGCGCCTCGAGGAGGTCACAAAAGAGCTTCATGTTGAGCTCATTGTCCTCGACGACGAGAATTTTCTTCGCCATGATTCCTCGGATGGTCTTCGCGTCTCGTTCTGAACCTGCTGAGCCCCCTGCGAACCGCCTTCCCGGTTCTCCGCCAGCATGCCCGGGCGAACCCTGTTCCACTCACTGCCAAGCCTAGATGCGCATTCCTAAAGATATGGTTTACTCCATTAACGATACGCGCCCAATTCACGATCGCAAGCGGACGCAGGCTGCGGAACGGAATCGCGCACGCGTCATTGCGCTTGAAGCCCTCGCCTTCGTCTTCCGGGAGGATCGGCTCGCCACACGCTTCCTTGCCCTCACCGGCATTGACCCGACGAGCTTGCGCGAACGGGCCGGTGACGACGCAACGCTTGCCGCTGTTCTCGCGTTCCTCGCTGCGCACGAGCCGGATCTCGTCGCATTCGCCTCCGCGGTCGGCTACGCGCCGCGTGAGATCGGAGACGCGGCCCGCCATCTCACGGAGCGGCGCGCGGACAGCGGCTGAGGCCGCCGACCATCATCCCCCGCCCGTTGCATTCTGTAAATCCCATTCTGGCAATTTGCAACAGAGACGCAGGGTTGAGGAAGCGACACTGTCCTTCCATGGGCAAGGCTTGCCGGGCGAAATGCGACCTGCACTGCAACCTTGCGGCCTTGCACCCATAATTCCCGGGGATTCCGGCGTCTGGCACGAAAACTGCTTCCCCTCCCGTGCAACCCTGGTTCATCGGAGCAAGCATGTCATGACGCAACCCGTTGCCCTGACGTCGGATCTGGACCTGCCGCGACTGCGGCTGAATGGTGGACTGGCGGCCCGCTTCGGCACCATTGCCAAGCGCGTGCTTCACCGCTCGCCCGAGGACGCCCACCTGTTGAGCGAGCTTCTTGAATATGCGGCGGCGGCGGAGGAACGCCTCGCGGCACAGCGGGCCCGCATCGCCTATCTCGAGAGCCTCGCCACCACCGACGAGCTCACCGGGCTCGCCAATCGTCGTGGTTTCGAACGCATCCTGAAGACGGCGATCGCGGCGGCACGGCGGCACGAGGAACAGGCGGTGCTCGGCTTCTTCGACCTCGACGGTTTCAAGGCGATCAATGACGCCCACGGGCACGCCGCGGGAGATGCCGTTCTTTGCCATGTCGCCCGCACGCTTGGTGCTGCGGTGCGCGCCTTCGACTGCGCGGCCCGCCTCGGCGGCGACGAATTCGCAGTGATTCTCACCCGCACCAAGCCCCGGGGCGGCACGCGCCGGCTGCGCGCCTTGCAGGCCGAGATCAATCGCCTTCGCCTTAACCATGGCGGGGCCGAGATCGCGATCCGGGTCAGCCTCGGGATCGAGACCTTCACGGGCAATGACGACCTGCGCACCCTCCTCTTCCGGGCCGATCGCGCGATGTATCGTGACAAGCGGGAGCGCCGGCAGATGGCAGACCACACACCTCCTGAGCCCCCCGGAAAAATGAACGGGAACCCGCCGGCAGAGAGGCGGTCGTCCTGAGCCTGTCGAAGGACGCAAGACGAACGGTAGTGCATCCCGCGCTTCGAGATGCCCCTTGCAGGGCTCCTCAGCGCGAACGGATGAAAGAGCGCGCGCTTCGTCCTTCGACAGCCGCCGGCCGCCGCGCTATAAGGACAATCTCGTCCATAAGCGGAGGAATGGTGCATGTCGGTGGAAGAACGGCTCGCGGAACTCGGAATCACGCTGCCGGCGCCAGGCAAGGCGCTGGCGAACTATGTTCCCTTCGTCACGAGCGGCCGTCTCGTGAGCATCTCGGGCCAGATCCCGCTGACGCCAGAGGGTCCGGTCACCGGCAAGGTCGGCGCCGATCTCGACCTTGAGGCGGCCGTCGCCGCGGCGCGCCTGTGCGCCATCGGCATCATCGCCCAGGCGAAGGCCGCCGGCGGCGGCGATCTCGAGCGCGTGGCGCGCATCGTGCGCCTCGGCGGCTTCGTCAACTGCGTCGACGGCTATACCGATCAGCCGAAGGTGATCAACGGCGCCTCCGACCTCATGGTCGCCGTCTTCGGCGAGCGCGGCCGGCATTCGCGTTCGGCCGTCGGCGTCAACGCCCTGCCGCTCAATGTCCCGGTCGAGATCGACGCCCTCGTGGAGCTCCGCTGAGCCATCGCCGCCGGGCCGGGTGCCATGGATGAGGAACGCATCGCGGCGGAGGTCCTGACCGGCATCGGCGCCGTGGCCGCCGACGAATGGGACGCCTGCGCCGGCGGCGACAATCCGTTCCTTGCCCACGCCTTTCTTTCCGCTCTGGAAGAATCCGGCGCGGTTGCGGCGGAGACCGGCTGGCTGCCGCAGCATGTGATCCTGCGCGCCGCCGCGGGCCGGCTGCGCGCCGCCATGCCCTGTTACCTGAAGTCCCATTCGCTCGGCGAATATGTCTTCGATCAGGCCTGGGCGGAGGCATGGGAGCGTGCCGGCGGGCGCTATTATCCGAAGCTGCAGATCGCGGTCCCCTTCACCCCGGTGCCCGGCCCGCGCCTCCTCGTCCGCCCGCGGGCACGACGCCCGGAGCAGGAGGAGGTCCTGCTCGCGGCCGCCATCGCACTCATGGAGCAGCGTGGCGTCTCCTCCGTGCATCTCACCTTCCTGCCCGAATCCGAGGCGGTGCGCGCCCGCCAGGCCGGCTTTCTCCTGCGCACCGACCAGCAGTTCCACTGGCACAATCGCGGTTACCGGAGCTTCGGCGACTTCCTTGCGAGCCTCGCTTCACGCAAGCGCAAGCAGATCCGGCGCGAGCGACGCGCGGTGCGCGAGAGCGGGCTCGACATCGAGACCCGCGTCGGGCGCGATATCCGCGAGAGCGACCTCGATGCCTTCTTTGCCTTTTATCTCGATACCGGCAGGCGCAAATGGGGCCGTCCCTATCTCAACCGGCACTTCTTCTCGCTTCTCCGCGAACGCATGGCCGACGCGATGCTGCTCACCCTTGCCTGCCGCCACAACAGGCCGGTCGCCGGCGCGCTGCATTTCCGTGGCGGCGAGACGCTCTACGGCCGCTATTGGGGCTGCCTCGAGCATCACCCCTTCCTGCATTTCGAGCTCTGCTACTACCGCGCCATCGCCTATGCGATTGAGCAGGGACTGGCCCGCGTCGAGGCCGGCGCGCAGGGGCCGCACAAGATCGCCCGCGGCTACGAGCCGGTGACCACCTATTCGGCGCATCGCTTCGCCGACCCCCGGCTCCATGCCGCGGTTGCCGATTATCTCGTCCATGAGCGCGCCGAGGTCGCGGCGGCGATGGCGGCGCTCAGCCACCACCTGCCCTTCCGCAAGTCAGGAACAGGGGGACAGGATACCTGAATCGTCGAGACGAGGTATCATGTCCCCGAGACTTACCGCCGTCCAATGCCGACATAGGCGAAGCCCTCGGCCTGCGGCTCGCCGCGGCTGTAGACATTGCGCAGGTCGACGAGCAGCGGCGTCTGCATGCGCTCGCGGGCGCGGGCAAAATCGAGCGCGCGGAACTGGTTCCATTCGGTCAGGAGCACAAGCGCGTCGGCGCCCTCCATCGCCTTATAGGCATCGTCGCAGAAGGTGACATTCTCGAAATGCTTCGCCGCCTCCTCCATGCCGGCGGGATCGTGCGCGCGGATCGTCGCTCCTGCCCGCTGCAGCGCGGGGATGATGTCGAGGCTCGGCGCCTCGCGCATGTCATCGGTATTGGGCTTGAAGGTGAGGCCGAGGACGGCGATCGTCTTGCCCTCGACTGTGCCGCCGCAGGCGGCGATGATGCGATCCGCCATCGCTTTCTTGCGCGTATCATTGACCTCGACCGTGGCGCCGACAATGCGAAGCGGTGCCCCCGCCTCCTCGGCGGTCCGCAGAAGCGCGAGCGTATCCTTGGGAAAGCAGCTCCCGCCATAGCCCGGACCGGCATGCAGGAACTTGGCGCCGATGCGCCCGTCAAGCCCGATGCCGCGCGCCACGTCCTGGACGTCGGCGCCCACCTTCTCGCACAGATCGCCAATCTCGTTGATGAAGCTGATCTTGGTCGCAAGAAAAGCGTTGGCGGCATATTTGATGAGCTCGGCACTCTCGCGGCTGGTAAAGACGATCGGCGTCTCATTGAGGAAGAGGGGCCGGTAGAGCTCGCGCATCACCGCCCGGGCCTGGTCGCTCTCGACGCCGACGACGACCCGGTTGGGGCGCATGAAGTCCTCGATCGCCGCCCCCTCGCGCAGGAATTCCGGGTTGGACGCGACATCCCAGTCCTTGTCCGGTGCCCGCTCCTTGAGGATTGCCTCGATGCGCCGGCCGGTGCCGACCGGCACCGTCGATTTCGTCACCACCACGGTATAGCCGTAGAGATATTGCGCGAGCTCCTCCGCGGCGGCAAAGACATAGGACAGGTCGGCATGGCCGTCGCCGCGGCGCGAGGGCGTGCCGACGGCGATGAAGACCGCGTCCGACGCGGCGACGGAGTCTGCCATCCGCGTCGTGAAGTCAAGCCGCCCGGCGGTGCCGTTGCGCTCGATCAGCGCCTCGAGACCGGGCTCGTAGATCGGCACCTCGCCACGCCGGAGTGCGGCGATCTTCTCCGCATCGGTGTCGATGCAGGTGACGTGATGGCCGAATTCGGAAAAGCAGGCTCCCGAGACGAGCCCGACATAGCCGGTGCCGACGACGCTGACGCGCATGAAATCCCGTCCTTCCTAAAGATCGAGTGAATTGAGATAGCGGGCGAACTGGGGGCCGAGGTCCGGATGCTCGAGGGCCAGAGCGACGCCCGCCATCATGTAGCCGAGCTTGTCGCCGCAATCAAATCGTGTGCCCTCGAAGCGGAAGCCGTGAAACGGCGCCTTACCGATGCGGCGTGCCATGGCGTCGGTGAGCTGGATCTCGCCGCCGGCACCGCGCTCCGTGCGCTCGAGCTCGGCAAAGATGTCGGGCTCGAGGATGTAGCGGCCGATGATCGACAGCGTCGACGGTGCCGCCTCGGGAGCCGGCTTCTCCACCAGCCCCTGCACCTCGACGAGGCGCCCGCGCGTCTTCCCGACATCGAGAATGCCGTAGCGCGCGGTCTCGGCCCGTGGCACGTCCATGACCGCGACGAGATTGCCACCGACCTCCGCATGCGCCCGCACCATCTGAACGAGGCACGGCGTCCTTGCCTGCACGAGATCGTCGGGAAGCATCACGGCAAAGGGCTCATCGCCCACAAGATGGCGTGCGCACCACACGGCATGGCCGAGCCCGAGCGGCTCCTGCTGGCGCACTGCGGCGACGCTCCCGGCCGGCGGGATCACCGCCTGGGCTCTCTCGAGGGCCGCCGTCCTGCCGCGCGCGCGCAGCGTCGCCTCGAGCTCATAGGCGTGATCGAAATGGTCCTCGAGAAGGCCCTTGCCGCGGCCGGTGACGAGGATCACCTGCTCGATGCCGGCGGCGAACGCCTCGGCCACCGCATATTCGATCAGCGGCCGGTCGACGGCGCTATCGGCCGGGTAGAACGTCGGGCAGGACCCGAAGCAG
>JBHHTO010000039.1:0-14452 GCA_046753425.1 Rhodothalassiaceae bacterium
CGCGCCCTGCCACGGCCGCGTGACCTTGTTGGCCTCGCGCGGCAGCGGCTCGATGATCTCGGCGCCCGCCTGCCGCAGGCGCTGCGCGCCCGTGTGCGCGCGCAGGAGGCGCGTCTCCTGCGTCTGAGCGGGGCGCTCACCCCGCAACGGCTGCGCCAGCATGTGCTCTTCGAACGGCGGCGCGCCGGCGATCTCGCGCGGCGTCTCGCGCCCGCCATGCGGCAACGCCTTGCGGACGCCCGTGGTCGCATCGAGGCCGCCGGGCGGCTTCTCGAGTCGATGAGCTATCGCGCCGTTCTCGCCCGCGGCTATGCGGTGCTGCGCGATGATGCAGGCGTGCCGGTGACCCGCGCCGCCGCGCTCAGCGCGGGCATGCATGTGACGGCCGAGCTTGTCGACGGGCGCAAGGGGCTCATCGTCGAGGGGGGACCGGCTGCCCGCCCGGCGCGCCGTCGGGCCGCGCGCGCGCCCGGGACGCCAGAGCAGCAAAAACTCTTCTGATTGGCACGGCCATGCGACCATTTGACGCCATGGCGTCAAATGCTAGTCTGGACGCCGCAGGATCCGGCTCCCCGATACGGCGGGCCGGGCAAGCAAGGGAGAAGAGCAATATGCAGAAGATCACGGATTCGCTTCAGATGACGGTGATCGCCGGCCTCGTGCTCACCGTGATCGTGCTCCTCGTGGCGCCGGTCATTGCGGGCGACGGGGGCGGCGTGCAGGGTGCCGTTCAGGAACTGTCGGACAAGGTCAAGGGGGAGTAGGGACATGGACGTCGATTTTGGCAGTCTGGCCTTTTATGTCCGCTGGCTGCACGTGCTTTCGGGCGTGATGTGGATCGGGCTTTTGTGGTATTTCAACTTCGTGCAGGTCCCGGTGATGGGCGAGATCCCCGACGAGCAGAAGCCGGCGGTCTCCAAACATATCGCACCCAAGGCGCTGTTCTGGTTCCGCTGGGGGGCGATGGCGACGATCATCTTCGGCCTCTGGCTCGCCTGGCTCAACGGCTATATCTGGGATGTGCTGAAGCTCGGTGCCGGTCAGGGCAGCCTCAATCTCACGCTGCTCGGCTTCGGCATGTGGTTCGGCATCATCATGTGGTTCAATGTCTGGTTCGTCATCTGGCCAAACCAGAAGATCGCGCTCGGTCTCGTCGAGGCCGATGCGGATGCCAAGCCGAAGGCGGCGGCAACCGCGAAGATGTTCTCGCGGATCAACACGCTGCTTTCGATCCCGATGTTCTTCGGCATGCTGTCGGCCAGCCATTTCGGCTGAGGGTCATCCCTTCCAACGTACACGGGCGGGGCGGGTTCATCCGTCCCGCCCATTTGTTATGGGGACGTATTATCTGATGATTGGTACTTCATACTGTCCTCGCAAATAATTCTTCCCGCGACTGCCGTGCCGCCTCGGCGCGGGCCTGCAGGAGGTCGGCGCGCGCCTGCGCGGCCACCGCGAGATCCTGGCTCGAGGGCTCGGCGGGGGCGAGGGCGGCGCGGATGACGCGCTCGAGCTTGGCGATCGTCGCCTCGGGATCGCCGGGCTCGGGACTGCGGTCGATCGACACCTCGCCGCCGACGGCATATTGCCGCCCGTCGGGACCGGTCTCGAACTCGAAGCGCGGCGGACCGGTGAGATCGCCGCCGGCGGCCCGGTGGGCCCCCTCATGCGCCCGCACCTCGCGGTCGCGCGCCTTGAGCGCCGCGACCTGCGCCTGTTCCTCCTCTGTCAGCTCGTTCGGCAGACGGACCGCTTCCGGCGTCGTCCCCCGGCCCGACCCCTGCGACGGGGATGAGTCCTCCTGCGCGTGAGCTTGTGCAGCGACCTGCTGCAGGGCGGCAACCGATGCCGGCGACAGAAGGGGCGGCGATGCGACGGGACCGGCAGGCTGCCGGCCGGCCCTCGCCATCCGAGGCGCAGGCATGACAAGGGTCTCGCGCGCGGCTGCGAGCGACGCACGGGGCCCCGAGGGGAGCACGATCGGCGCGGCTGCCGAACCGACAATCATGGGCGGATCCTACGCGCTGTCGCTTAAGAAATTCCCAAACACCGTTCCGTTCCGCGCGCCATCGCTGCCGGAAGGTGGCCGAGCAACACGCGATGAGGCCGGAATCTTCGTTCTTTCTTAAGTCTTTCGCGCTCGAATCAATGCTGGTGAGGTAGGACAGGCGCGCGACGAGGACAAGGATCATGGCGATCATGCGGGCTTATGAAAGGTGCCTTCTGGGGCTCACCATCATGGTGCGGGAGACGGGCACCATTCAGGAACGGCTGTGCAGTGCCTTCAAGCGGCAGATCATGCATATCGATCCTGAGGCGGATCTGACGCCGTCGCTGGCGACGCAGTTCCTCGAGATGAAGGAACTGGTCACGGCGCGCGAACCCGAAGGCGACGAGATGCGTCTCGAGGCGACGACGCGGGCGATGAGCGATGCCGAGGCGCAGCATGCCGCCGACATGTTCATCGCCTTCGCCACCGGCGTCTCGGCCGCCTATCACGATGGGGAGGATGCCGCCCCGGATGCGGCTTCTGTCGCCGCCGAAGACTCCGATGAAGGTGACGGGCTGATGCCGGCCGGCGAAGACGCCGCTTGACGCAGGGCCGCCTTCTCGCCTCTCCTTGCCGCCTCTGGCGCTGAGGGAGAGCGGCGATGCGCGCGATTCTGACATATGTCCTGATGCTCATCGGGCTCGGTTCGGCCCATGCCGGCCCGGCGGAGGACCTCAACCGGCTCTTTGCCGATGCGTGGCAGTGGCGCCTCGCCGACGACCCCTTCATGGCGACCATGCGCGGGGTCCATGCCCATGACGGCCGCGTGCCCGATGTCTCGGCCACGGCACAGGCGGCGCGGCTCGCGGCGCTCGAGGCCTTTCGCGCGCGTCTCGATCAAATCCCGCGGGCGGCGCTCGACGAGGCGGACCTTCTCAACGCCGACCTCTTCGCCTTCGATCTCGACGGGCGCATCGCCGAGGCGCGTTTCCGCACCTGGCGCATCCCCTTTCTTTCGGATTCGGGCTTTCACACCGAGCCCGTGTTCGTGATCGAGGCGATGCCCTTTCGCAACGCGGCCGACTATGACGTCTATCTCATGCGGCTGGCGGCCTTGCCGGGCTATCTCGAGCAGAATATTGCAAACATGCGCCTCGGCATGCGCGAGGGCTTTACCATGCCGCGGGCGATCCTCGACGGCGTCGCACCGGGCTTCGCCGCGCTGGCTGTCGCGGAACCGGAAGAAAGCCCCTTCTTCCGGCCGTTTCGCACAGGTGCTGCCCGCCTATGCGCGGCTCTACCGCTTCTTCAGCGATGACTACATGCCCGCGGCAAGGACGAGCATCGGCGCGCGCGAGCTGCCCGACGGCGCCGCCTTCTACCGCATGCGCATCCGTCGCTTCACGACGCTCGATCTTTCGGCGGATGCGATCCACAAGACCGGCCTGGCCGAGGTCGCGCGCATCCGCGCCGCGATGCAGGCGGTGATGGAAAAGGCCGGATTCAAGGGGCAACTCGCCGACTTCATCGCCTTCCTGCGCCGCGATCCCCGTTTTTATGCGAAGACTCCAGAAGAGCTGCTGCGCCGCGCGGCATGGATCGCCAAGACCATCGACGGCAAGCTGCCAGCCTTTTTCGGCCGGCTGCCGCGCATGCCCTATGGCGTGCGCGCGGTGCCGCCGGAGATCGCGCCCAACTACACGACGGGACGCTACTGGCCGGCGATCCCCGGCGTGCGCGGCGGGCTCTATATGGTCAACACCTATGCGCTCGACAAGCGCCCGCTCTATGCGCTGCCGGCGCTCACGCTCCATGAGGCGGTGCCGGGGCATCATCTGCAGGTGGCGCTTGCCGACGAGATCGAGGGCGTGCCGGAATTCCGCAAGGCGCTCTATGTGGTCGCCTTCGGCGAGGGCTGGGGGCTCTACAGCGAGCGGCTCGGCGAGGAGATGGGGATCTACGAGACGCCCTATGAGGAATTCGGCCGGCTGAGCTACGAGATGTGGCGCGCGGTGCGCCTCGTCGTCGATACCGGCATCCACGCCATGGGCTGGACGCGTGACCAGGCGATCGCTTTTCTCCGCGACAACACGGCGCTCAGCGAACACAATGTCGCGACCGAGATCGACCGCTACATTTCCTGGCCCGGTCAGGCGCTCGGCTACAAGATCGGCGAGATCCGGATCCGCGAGCTCAGGGCCAGGGCCGAGGCGGCGCTCGGAGATCGCTTCGACATTCGCGCCTTCCATGACGCCTTGCTCGAGAACGGCTCGCTGCCGCTGCCCATCCTCGAGCGCCGGATCGACGCCTATATCGCCCGCGCCGCCGGTCGCGAAGCGCCCTGAATCAGGCGCGCTCCAGGGTCGCTTCCGCCTCCTCCTCGAGCGGCTGCGCGAGGCGCGGCAGCATCTCGCGCGGCACCACCTGCCACATGCGCGACAAGGTCTCGTCCCACTGCTCGAGAAGCCGCGCGGCATGCGGGCTGCCGGTTTCCGCGACATGGGCCTCGATGAGGCGTCGGAGAACGCCCTGCCAATGCGCAGCGCGGACACGCACGGCGATCACGCTGTCGCTGTTGAGATGGGTTTCGAAGTCGCCCGCCGTATCAAGGACGAAAGCCATGCCGCCGGTCATTCCGGCAGCAAAATTGTCCCCCACCGGCCCGAGGATTACCGCCGTCCCGCCGGTCATGTACTCGCAGCCATTGGCGCCGCAGCCCTCGACCACCACATCGGCGCCGGAATTGCGCACCGCGAAGCGCTCGCCCGCCTGCCCGGCGGCAAAGAGCGCCCCCGCGGTGGCACCGTAGAGAACGGTGTTGCCGATGATCGTGTTTTCCGCCGTGCGTCCCATCAGCGGCGAGCGGGCCGGCGGGCGGACGACGATGGTGCCGCCGGACAACCCCTTGCCGACATAGTCGTTGGCATCGCCATAGACGACGAGTTTGAGCCCGCGTACGGCGAATGCGCCGAGCGACTGGCCGGCCGATCCCTTGAGCTGCACGGCGATGTGCCCGGGCGGCAGCCCGTCGGACCCGAAACGGCGCACGAGATGCGCCGAGAAACGTGTGCCCACGGCCCGGTGCACATTGCGCACCGTGTAGGAGAGCTGCATCTTCTCGCCGCGGGCGAACACCGGCTTTGCGTCCTCGAGCATGCGCGCATCGAGGCTGTCCGGGACCTCGTTGCGGCCGCGCACCGTCGAAACGCGCGCCTCGTCCTCGGCGTCCACCTGAACGAGGATCGGGTTGAGATCGAGGTCGTCGAGGCGGGCATCGCCGCGGCTGACCTGCTTCAGCAGATCGGTGCGGCCGACGATCTCGTCGAGTGTACGGGCGCCGAGCTCGGCCAGAATCTCGCGCACCTCCTCGGCGATGAAGGTCATGAGATTGATCACCTTCTCGGGACTGCCGGCGAATTTCTCGCGCAGCCGCTCGTCCTGCGTGCAGATGCCGACGGGGCAGGTGTTCGCGTGGCACTGCCGGACCATGAGACAGCCCATGGCGACGAGGGCGGCGGTGCCGATGCCGAATTCCTCGGCCCCGAGCAGCGCCGCGATGACGACATCGCGGCCGGTGCGGATGCCGCCGTCGACGCGCAGGCGCACGCGATGGCGCAGGCGATTGAGGGTGAGAACCTGATTGACCTCGGCAAGGCCGATCTCCCATGGCGTGCCAGCGTATTTGATCGAGCTCAGGGGGCTCGCGCCGGTGCCGCCGGAATGGCCCGAGACGAGGATCACGTCGGCATGCGCCTTGGCGACGCCGGCGGCAATGGTGCCGATGCCGGCGGCGGAAACGAGCTTCACGCATACCCGCGCCTCGGGGTTGATCTGCTTCAGGTCATAGATGAGCTGCGCCAGATCCTCGATCGAATAGATGTCGTGATGCGGCGGCGGCGAGATGAGGGTGACCCCGGGCGTCGCGTGGCGCAGGCGCGCGATGAGCTCCGTCACCTTGTGGCCCGGAAGCTGCCCGCCTTCGCCGGGCTTCGCCCCTTGCGCGATCTTGATCTCGATCTCCTCACAGGCATTGAGATACTCGGCGGTGACGCCGAAGCGCCCCGAGGCGATCTGCTTGATCGGCGAGTTGGCATTGTCGCCATTGTCATAGGGCGTGAAGCGCCGCGGATCCTCACCGCCCTCGCCGGAGACCGACTTGGCGCCGATGCGGTTCATCGCGATGGCCAGCGTCTCGTGTGCCTCCGGTGACAGCGCGCCGAGGCTCATGCCCGGGGTGACGAAGCGCTTTCTGAGCGCGGTCACCGATTCGACCTCCTCGATGCTGACGGGAGCCTCGCGCGGCGCGAAATCGAGGAGATCGCGCAGGTTGATCGGCGGCAGCTTGGCCAGCGCCTTGGCATAGCGGCGATACTGCACACTGGCACCGCTCTCGACCGCCGTCTGCAGCATATGGATGAGGCGCCCCTCGAGCGCATGCTGCTCGCCGTCGCGGGCGCGATAGCGATAGAACCCGCCCACCGGCAGCAGTGCCACGTCGCTTTCATAGGCGCGGGCATGGATGGCGCGGACCATCTTCTCGATGCCGTTCAGCCCGATGCCGGAGATCTTGGACGGGATATTGGGGAAGAATTCCGCCACCAGCCCGCGCGAGAGGCCGAGCGCCTCGAAATTGCCACCCCCGCGATAGCTCGAGATGACGCTGATCCCCATCTTCGACATGATCTTCAGGATCCCGCCCTCGATGGCGGTCTTCCAGCGGGCGAGGCATTCGTCGAGAGACAGGTCACCGAAGAGCCCGCGCGCCTGGCGCTCGCGGATCGCCTCTTGCGCGAGATAGCCGTTGACCGTCGTCGCGCCGACGCCGATGAGGACCGCGAAGCTGTGGGTGTCGAGGCAATCTGCGGCGCGCACATTGAGGCTCGCGAAAGTCCGGAGCCCCTTGTCCAGAAGGTGGGTATGAACGCCGCCGGTGGCCAGAATCATGGGCACCGGCACACGCTCGGGCCCCACCCGCTCGTCGGTGAGGAAGATATGGCCGAGCCCGGAACGCACCGCGTCCTCGGCTTCGCTGCGGATGCGGTCGAGGGCCGCACGCAGGGCGCCGGGTCCTTCCCGGGCATCGAAGGTGCAGTCGATGACCGCCGCCTCGTCGCCCCAGTAGCCAAGCAGGGCCTGGTACTCCTTCGAGGTCAGGACCGGGCTTTCGAGAATGAGCACATTGTCCTGCGGATTGTCCTCGTCAAGCACATTGCCGAAATTGCCGAATCGCGTCTTGAGCGACATCACGCGCGCCTCGCGCAGGGGGTCGATCGGCGGATTGGTGACCTGGCTGAAATTCTGCCGGAAAAAATGCACGAGCGGCCGGTATCGCGCGGAGAGAACCGCGAGCGGCGTGTCGTCGCCCATCGAACCGATTGCCTCCCGGGCGTCCTCGACCTGCGGCCGCAGCACGAGTTCCATGTCCTCGTGGCTCAGTCCGGCGAGAAGCTGGCGCCGGCGCAGCTCCTCTCTGTCGAACAGGGCGGGCTCGCGCGCGCGCGCGTCGGCCACCTCCTCATAGCTCATGAAATGCCGCACCCAGCGCTCGAAGGGGCGTGAGGCGGCAAGCCGGTCCTTGATCTCGCGATCGTGGAAGAAGCGGCCCTCCTCGAGGTCGACGGCAATCATGCGGCCCGGCCCGAGGCGACCCTTTTCGCTGATCCGGTCCTCCTCCACCGCGACCATCCCGGCTTCCGAGCCGACAACCAGGAGCCCGTCCTGGGTGAGGGTGTAGCGCAGGGGCCTGAGCCCATTGCGATCCATGCCCGCCATGACATAGCGGCCGTCGAAGGCGACCACCGCGGCCGGCCCGTCCCAGGGCTCCATCACCGAGTTGGAATAGGCGTACATCGCCCGGTGCGCCTCGGGCATCGTCGCCGCCTTGGACCAGGTCTCGGGAATGAGCAGCGTCTTTGCCATCGGCGCCGAGCGCCCGGCGCGCACGAGAAGCTCGAACACCGCGTCGAGCGCCGCTGAATCGGAGGCGCCGAGCGGCACCACCGGCTTGATGTCCTCGTGGCGGTCGCCGAAGGCGAGCGAGGCCATGCGGATCTCGTGGCTGCGCATCCAGTTGAGATTGCCCCTGAGCGTGTTGATCTCGCCATTGTGCGCGATCATGCGGAAGGGCTGCGCCAGCCACCACTGCGGGAAGGTGTTGGTCGAATAGCGCTGGTGATAGAGCGCGAAGGCGGAGACGAAGCGCGGGTCGCGGAGATCGGGATAGAAGACCGAGAGCTGCTCGGCGAGAAAGAGGCCCTTGTAGATCACCGAGCGGGCCGAGAGCGAGCAGATGTAGAAGTCCGCGATGCGGGCCTCCACCACCTTGCGCTCGATGCGGCGACGGATGACATAGAGCGCGCGCTCGAAAGCGACGTCGTCAAGCCCCGCCGGCTGCGCGATCATCACCTGCTCGATCTCGGGGCGTGTCGCCTGGGCCTTGCTGCCGATTACCGAGACATCGACCGGCACCTGCCGCCAGCCATAGATGGCATAGCCGGCGGCGAGGATCTCGGTCTCGACGATGGTGCGGCAGCGCTCCTGGGCGGCGAGGTCGGTACGCGGCAGAAACACCTGGCCGACCGCGATCCGCGTATCGCCGGGAACCTGGCCCATGCGCGTGACATGCTCGCGGAAGAGATCCTGCGGAATCCCGAGATGGATACCGGCACCGTCGCCGGTCTTGCCATCGGCATCGACGGCACCGCGATGCCAGACCGCCTGCAGGGCTGCGATTCCAGCCTCGACGACCCGTCGCGAGGGTTTGCCGTCGATGGCCGCGACAAGGCCGACGCCACAGGCCTCATGCTCTTCGGAGGGATCATAGAGCCCCCGGGCCGGCGGCAATCGGTATCCGTTCCGTTCCTTTGTCATCATGTCCCTGTCCTCAGCCCGCCGTGGCGAATTCGGCAACAGCGCCGCGGTCCGTCGCGGCGCTGCGCTCCTGTGCGAGATAGCGATGGATGGCGGCCGCCGCCTCCTGCGCGTCACGGATCGCCCACACCACGAGCGAGGCGCCGCGCACGATGTCACCGGCGGCAAAGACGCCGTCGACCGACGTCATCATCGTCCGCGGGTCGACGACGAGGGTTCCCCATCGCGTCGTCGCAAGGTCCCTGGCGCCGAATGCGGCGGGGATGTCCTCGGGATCGAAACCGAGGGCAAGAATGACGAGATCGGCCTTGAGGCTGCGGCTTGTTCCCGGCACCGGCTCGGGCTGGCGGCGACCGCTGGCATCGGGGGCGCCGAGGCGCATGGCGTGCACCCGCACGGCGCTGACCTTGCGCCGGCCGAGAAAACTCTCGGGTGCCTGCAGCCACTCGAAGCGCACGCCTTCCTCCTCCGCATTCTCGACCTCGCGCGCCGAGCCGGGCATGTTGGCGCGGTCACGGCGATAGAGACAGATGACCGATTTCGCACCCTGCCGCCGGGCGGTGCGGACGCAGTCCATCGCGGTATCGCCGCCGCCGATGACCACGACACGCTTGCCGGCGGCATTGAAGCGCGCTGCCTCGGCGGCGGGGATATCGTCGCCGAAACCGAGGCGGTTGGCGGTGATGAGATAGGGCAGGGCGGGCACCACATTGTCGAGCCCGACACCGGGGGCCTTGAGTTCCCGCGCCTTGTAGGCACCGGCGGCGATGAGCACCGCATCGTGGCGAGCCCGCAGTTCGGCGAGCGAGGCGTCGCGACCGACCTCGAAGCCGAGCTCGAACGCGATCCCGGCGTCGATCAGACGTTGCGCCCGCCGCGCAACGATTGCCTTGTCGAGCTTGAAATTGGGAATGCCATAGACGAGGAGGCCGCCGATCCGGTCGTGCCGGTCATAGACGGTGACCCGATAGCCGCGCCCGCGCAGCTCCTCGGCGGCGGTGAGGCCCGCCGGCCCGGCACCGATGATGCCGACCGACCGGTCGCGCTCGGCGGCCGGGCGGATGGGTTCCACCCAGCCGCGCTCCCAGGCGATGTCGGTGATCTGGCGCTCGACGGCACCGATGGTGACGCCGCCAAAGTCCTTCTCGATGACGCAATTGCCCTCGCACAGCCGGTCCTGGGGACAGATGCGACCGCAGATCTCGGGCATGTTGTTGGTCGCCGATGAGAGCGCATAGGCCTCCTCCCAGCGGCCCTCGGCAGCGAGCTGCAGCCAGTCGGGGATATTGTTGTTGAGGGGACAATGGATCTGGCAAAAGGGAACGCCGCACTGCGAGCAGCGCGCCGCCTGCGCGCGCGCCCGGTCCTCGACCCAGGCACGATAGATCTCGTCGAAGTCGCTCGCGCGCTCGGGGGCCGGACGCTTTTGCGGCCATTCGCGGCGGATGGTCACGAACTTCAGCATCGACTGCGGCACAGCAAGATTCCCTCTCAGGCGACGCGGGTCGCGCCGTCGGTTTTCCTCGACCTGGTCGTGTCACGAAGCTCGCCCTGCACCGGGACATGTGGCGCAGACGATGCCAAACGCACGCCATTTCCACGGCACCAACCCCCGATGCCGGGAAAGTACGGGCATGTTAACATCACATTTCTGATTAATCGAGCACGAATCGGTCATAAAGGCAGGAATACTGCCACGAAAATGGTCTATGGTTAAGAATTCTTGAGGCAGGCGCCCGCGGACCCGAGGGCCGCCGGGAGGGGCGACCCGTCCGGCCGGCTTGCCGCGCTTTGCCCGCATGATGTATGGCTTTCCGGCCGCTCGCGTCTGCCACCACCCGGGACCGGAACCTCATGTCGCTTCTCCATCTTCTTATCCTCGCGCTGGTGCAAGGGGTGACCGAGTTCCTGCCCATCTCGTCCTCGGCGCATCTCATCCTCGTGCCGGCGGTCGGCGGCTGGCAGGATCAGGGCGTGCTTGTCGACATTGCCGCCCATGTCGGCACGCTCGCTGCCGTCCTGGTCTATTTTCATCGCGACACCGTGGGCCTTTTCTGGGCCGCCCTCGGCGCCATCGGCCTCACGCCGGCACGCCGGCGGGTGGCGGGCACGATCCATGCACGGCTCTTCTGGTACCTCGTCGTCGCCACATTGCCGGTGGTCATTGCCGGGCTGGCGCTCACCGTGACCCTTGGCGAGGCGGTGCTGCGCCGCGCCGACGTCATCGCCTGGGCGAGCATCGGTTTCGGCCTCCTGCTCTATGTCGTCGACCAGCGGGCGCCACGGGAGAAGACCATCGAGCGCATGGCGCTGCGGCCGGCGCTGCTCGTCGGGCTGGCGCAGGTGCTGGCCCTCATACCCGGCACAAGTCGCTCCGGAATCACCATGACGGCGGCGCGCGGGCTCGGCTTCACGCGCCCCGAGGCGGCACGCTTTTCCATGCTGCTCGCGATCCCGACGATTCTTGCCGCGGGCACGCTGGGGACGATCGAGCTTGCGCACCACGGGGTCGATGCCGACTGGCTGGCGGCGGGTGTCGTCGCCCTTATCGCCTTTGCCACCGCGCTCGCCGCGATCCATTTCCTCATGCGCTGGCTCGCGCATGCGAGCATGACGATCTTCGTCGTCTATCGCGTGCTCCTCGGGGTGGCCATTCTGGTCTGGATTTCCTGAGCCCGGCTGTTTATGCCACCTCCAGCAATTTCGCGGCACCGGGCTGGCATGCTATTCTGCGGCGAGTCCGGTGGAACCGAACGGGAAGCAATGCGCGGACGACGGACAAGTCGTGATTTCGGATTTCCCCGCTGGGGCGGTTATGGCCGCGACAGCGATGCCGTGCATGTGCGCATGTGCGATCATGTCGGCTGCTCGGAGGCCGGCGAGCACCCGGCGCCGAAATCGCCGCGCTCCCGTGAGCGCTGGTATTTCTGCGCGACGCATGCGGCGGAATACAATCGCAACTGGAACTTCTTCACCGGCATGAGCGAGGACGAGATCGAGGCCTTCATGAAGTCGGAGTCCGATCTCGGCGGCGCCTATCGCAGCACGTCCACCTACAGTTGGGGCGGTGCCGCGGACGCCGACGGGCTGACCCGGGTCGAGCGGGACGCCTTTGCTGTTCTCGAGCTCGATACGAGTGCAACGGCCGCCGAGATCAAGGCCCGCTTTCGCCATCTGGCAAAAAAGCACCATCCCGACCGCAATCCCGGCGACAAGGCGGCGGAGGCGCGCTTCCACCGCGTCCGTACCGCCTACGAGATCCTGCGGCCGCGTTTCAATGGCGGATCCTGAGCACCGCCTGCCTGTCGCTTGAGGGCGACATGGGAACCAGGGGCGGCGCCACCCGCGACCCTGGCGGCAGGGCTGTCGCCGACCTGGGAACGAAGCGACGCGCCAGGGGAACCGGCCGGTAGATCTGCTTTTCCGCCTCGACGACGAGCACGCCGGCAAGGCCACCGAGGAGCGGCCCGGCCAGCCGCTCCGCAATGCGCAGCGCCTTCGGCGTCGCCAGCATGGCGACGGGCGGCAGATAGAGCGCGCCAAGAATGCGGGTCACCGGCAGGGAATGGCCGGCAAGGGTCTCCCGGATCTGGCGACGGCTGTAGGGCTGGCCTGAGCCGAAGGGGGTCTGCTCGGCTCCGGACCAGATGGCGCGCCGCCGCGGGACGACGATGATCAGCCGCCCGCCGGGAGCCAGGATGCGCCAGGATTCCTCAAGCAGTCCCGACGCATGGTCGGCCAGTTCGAGCGCATGGACGAGGAGCACCCGGTCGAAGGCGCCGTCCGGGACCGGAAGGGCCTGTTCCTCGACGAGAGCCGTGGCATTGCGCTCGGCACGAGGCCAGTGGAGAACGCCCTGTGCCGCCGGCATGAGCGCGACCCGACTCGCCGCTCCGTCGTCGAGGCGTCCGAGGATCGGCGTCGCGAACCCGATGCCCGCAATGTGGCAGCCCTTGAGCGACGGCCACAGGCAGCGCACCTTGCCGGTAACGATGTCGGCGACCGAACGGCCGAGCGGCCGGCGATAGAAATTGCGCAGCGCAATGACATCGGGACGCATGGGCTGTCTCCATTGGCGGACCCCGGCCGGACGGTGGCGAGCGGCCGGCGCGGTTGCTCAGTACATGTGCTGGCCGCCATTGATGCTGAGCGTCGAGCCGGTGATGAATCCCGCCTCCTCGACAACAAGGAAGAGCACGCCGCGCGCAATCTCCTCGGCCTTGCCGAGGCGGCCCACCGGAATCCGCGCGACGATCTTCTCAAGCACCGCCTCCGGCACCGCCGCGACCATGTCGGTATCGATATAGCCGGGTGCGACCGCGTTGACCGTGATGCCGTGGCGCGCGCCCTCGAGCGCGAGTGCCTTGGTGAAGCCGTGGATTCCCGATTTCGCGGCGGCGTAGTTGACTTGCCCATACTGGCCGGCCTGACCGTTGATCGAGCCGATATTGACGATGCGCCCGTAGCCGCGCTCACGCATGCCCGGAAAGACGGCCTTCGCCATGTTGAAGCAGCCGCCGAGATTGGTGTCGATCACCTGCTGCCACATCTCGTGGTCCATCTTCATCATCGTCGCGTCGCGGGTGATGCCCGCATTGTTGACGAGGACGTCGATCGCGCCGAGATCCGCGGCCACGCTCGCGCAGCCGCGCTGGCAGGCGTCGAAATCGGAGACATCCCAGCGATAGACGGGAATGCCCGTCTTCTCGTGAAAGGCACGCGCCCGCACCTCGTTGCCGGCATAGTTCGCGGCCACCGTGAAACCGTGTTCCTTGAGCATGACGGAAATCGCGGCACCAATCCCGCGGGTACCGCCCGTAACCAGTGCAACACGTGACATGCGCTCTCTCCTTTCTCTGCCCGTGGCGCCAGTCGCGCAGGGCTGCTTTTCGGCAACTCCTGCCGCGAAACGTGCCCCGGCGCCTGGCACGTCCGTCTGCGGTGGACGGTCGCCTCACCGCTTGCCGCTGCATGTCACCGCGCAAGGTGGCAGGATTGCGGCAACGGCGCGCCCACGCACTGCCGACGCTGCCCAGCATAGTCGCTTCGTCGGGCAATCACATCCCCTCGCGGAGCCAGGCGAGGAGCGGGTCCCAAAGTTGCGCCCGCGCGCGGCGCCCGACGATCATGCCGACATGGCCGCTTGGCGGACGAATCAGCCGCTCCGGCGCAAGGCCGCGACAGACGCCGAGGGCACTTTCCGGCGGCACGATGCGATCGGTGCGCGGCACGGCGGCGAGGACCGGCAGGCGGAGGGCATCGGGCGTCACGCGACTGTCCGCGACACGCCACAATCCCTGTGCCGGAAGATTGAGCAGGTACCAGTCGCGCAAGGTGGCCGCGGCCATGGGGCCGGACAGCGGGGCGCCGCCATTCACCCAGTCCTCGAGGGCGACGAAGAAGCGGGCCTCGGCGCTGTCCGGGTCGAGACGGCGGAAACGCGCGAACTTGTCGCGCGCCGCCCGCGGGTGAAGGGCGAGGAAAAACCCTTGCGCGAGGGCCATCGGTACCGTCTCCGCCTGTTCGATCAGCGGCAGCAGCGGCGCTGCGGCAAGCGCGAGCGCGTGATGGCTGCCGGGGCCGGCGTGGAAG
>JBHHTO010000040.1:0-14405 GCA_046753425.1 Rhodothalassiaceae bacterium
CATGGATCCCTCCTCCCCGATACCGCGCCAGTCTCGCCGGCAGAGTGGAGAGATCGCGCCTGAAGTGCAAGGCTCACGCTTGCCCCGCCGGCCATGGAGCGGCACAGTGACCGGCATGGCTTCGCTGCGTGACAGCCTCAGCTATGCCGCGGCGCAGGGCGCGCGCCTTGCCTTCTATGGCACGCAATATGCGCTCTCGCGGCGCATTGCCGGGAGGCGGACACCCCCGGACGCGACACCGGACGCGGCACCGGACGCGACACCGGACGCGGCACCGGCGGCGTTTCCCCCGGCGCAGGCGGTGCGCCGGGCGATGCGCGAACTCCTGCGCCGGGATCTCGCCAATGTCGGCGCCGGCCTCTATCCGCCGCCGCCGCTTCTCGCCGACCATCCCGCGCGCCTCCTCAGGGCCACGGCCGGCTTTTTCGCCGATCTGCCGAAAGCACTCGAGCGGCGACAGCGCCGCGGCGCCATCGATGTGCGGAAGGAGGTGAATGGCGGCGACTACCCGCCCTATTATCTGCAGAATTTCCACTACCAGACCGGCGGCTGGCTGAGCGAGGAGAGCGCGCGGCTCTACGACCACCAGGTCGAGGTGCTGTTCACCGGTACCGCGGATGCCATGCGCCGACAGGGGCTTGTGTCCTTCAGGAAACGATTCGGCGCGCAGCGCCGGCCGCGCCCCACCATCGCCGATATCGGCACCGGAACCGGGCGCTTTCTCGCGCTCTTGCGCGGCGCTTTGCCGCAGGCACGTCTGATCGGCGTCGAGCCCTCGCCGGCTTACCGCGCCGAGGCCGCCCGGCGCACGCGCGGCGCCCGCCTCCTGCATGGCTTCGCGGAGGCGCTGCCGCTCGGCGAGCGCGCGGTCGACGGCGTGAGCGCGGTCTTCCTCTTCCACGAGCTGCCGCCCGCGGTGCGCGTACGCGCGGCGGCCGAGATCGCTCGCGTGCTGAAGCCCGGCGGCCTCTTCGTCATGGTCGATGCCCTGCAATATGGCGACGTGCCGGACTTCGACGGCCTTCTTGCGCGATTTCCCGCGCGCTTTCACGAGCCCTATTTCGCAAGCTATCTTGCGGCCGATTTCGCGGCGCTGCTGCTGCCGCACGGGCTCGTGCTCGAGACGACAACGCCGGCCTTCCTCTCGAAGGTCTTCGTCTTTCGCCGCCAATAGGGCTTGGTGCACGTGCCGGTCATTGTTATCTAGAGGCCGCGTGGGGCCTGTAGCTCAGTTGGTCAGAGCGGGCCGCTCATAACGGCTTGGTCGCAGGTTCGAGTCCTGCCGGGCCCACCAACCCTGTCATTCGCAGGAAGGACACCGATGAGCCCCGAGGAGAAGGATGCGCGTTACGCCGAGGCGGCGCAGAATATCGCGGCCGTTCTCGCCGGCGAGCCGGACCCGGTCGCCCGCATGGCGACCATTGCCTGTCTGCTCTCGCAGGCGCTTCCCTATTATTTCTGGACCGGTTTCTACCGCGTCGATCCGGAGAAGCCCGACGAACTCGTGATCGGCCCCTATCAGGGAACGCTCGGCTGTCTGCGCATTGCCTTCGGGCGCGGCGCCTGCGGCGCGGCGGCGTTGAGCGGCAAGACCCAGATCATCGCCGATGTGCACGCCTTTCCTGACCATATCGCCTGCGATTCGCGCTCGCGCTCCGAGATCGTGGTGCCCGTGCGCGACGCCCGCGGCCGGCTCATCGCCGTCTTCGATGTCGATTCGCTCGACCTGGGCAGTTTCGACGAGCGGGATGCCGACTGGCTTGCGCGCATTCTCGAAGCCAGTTTCTCAGTCCCCGCCAGCGCCCCCGTCGAGGCCGGATGAGGGCTCGGCCCAGCCGATATAGTTGACCGAGAGATCGCGACCAGGGCGCCAGCGATCGGCGCAAAGGTCATAGACGAGCCCCTCCATGCCGGCGCAGCGGAAACCCGCCGCCGCGAGCAGGGCGCGTGTCTCGTCGGGCGTGAGGAAGCGGTTCCAGTCATGGGTCCCCTGCGGCACCCAGCGCAGAACATGTTCGGCGGCGAGAATCCCGAGAAGAAAGGATTTCGCTGTGCGATTGAGCGTCGAGAAGATGAACGCGCCGCCCGGTCGCACAAGCGACCGGCAGGCACCGAGAAAGGCCTCGACATCGGCACAATGCTCGAGCACCTCGAGCGCCAGAACGGCATCGAAGTCGCAACCCTCGGCCGCAAGGTCCTCCGCGGTGGCACAGCGGTAGCGGATGTCGAGCCCCATTTGCTGCGCGTGAAGGCGCGCCGCGGCGACCGTCTCCTCGGCGACGTCGGCCCCGGTCACCGCCGCACCGAGCCGCGCCAGGGGCTCGGCGACGAGCCCGCCGCCGCTGCCCAGATCGAGCACATCGAGGCCGGAAAATGGCCGCAAACCGGTTGCATCCCGGGAAAACCGACGAAGCAGGACACGGCGAATGAAGTCGAGCCGCGCCGGATTGAGCTTGTGCAGCGGGCGAAAGGGACCCTCGGCATCCCACCAGACCTCGGCCTGTGCCGCGAACCGCCGTGCCTCCCCGGTATCCACGCTCCGGCCGTCAGCCGCCACCGTCATCACCGTCTCCGTCTCATCCGACTTGCGGCCCCGCGTGCGAGCCCGTAAGAAGAACCGTCCCCGTCCTCGCCCGGCAGGGGCCTTCATCCGCAAGCCCATGTCCTGAAAAGACATTGTCCAAGGACCACTCATGGCCCGCATTGTCAAGAAATTCGGTGGCACGTCGGTGGCCGATCTCGACCGCATCCGGGCCGCAGCGGCGCGCGTCCGGGATGCCGTCGAGGCGGGCCATGAGGTGGCGGTCGTGGTCTCGGCGATGGCGGGAACGACGAATCATCTCGTCCGGCTGTGCCAGGACGCGGCCTCGCTACACGATGCGCGCGAATATGACACGGTCGTTGCCTCGGGCGAGCAGGTGACCGCAGGCCTGATGGCCATCACGCTGCAGTCGATGGGGATTTCGGCCCGCTCCTGGCTCGGCTGGCAGCTTCCGATACGGACCAGCGGCGTTCACGGCGCGGCGCGCATCGAGTCGATCGAGACGCACGAGATCGTGCGCCGCCTGGCCGCCGGCCAAGTTGCGGTGGTGCCGGGCTTCCAGGGTGTCGGCCCCGACCACCGGCTGACCACATTGGGCCGCGGCGGGTCGGACACCACGGCGGTGGCACTGGCCGCGGCCTTGTCGGCCGACCGCTGCGACATCTATACCGATGTCGACGGCGTCTATACGACCGATCCGCGGATCGTCGCGCGCGCGCGCAAGCTCGAGCGCGTGACCTTCGAGGAGATGCTGGAGATGGCGTCGCTGGGCGCAAAGGTGCTACAGACGCGATCGGTGGCCGCGGCCATGACGCACGGGGTCCGGGTCCAGGTGCTCTCGAGCTTCGACGACGTACCCGGAACCATGATCGTGAATGAGGAAGACATCGTGGAAAAGCAGCTCGTCACCGGCCTTGCCTATTCCCGCTCCGACGCGGTGCTGACGGTGTTCGGCGTCCCCGACCGGCCGGGCACCGTCGCCGAGCTCTTTGGCCCGCTTGCGGATGCCGAGATCGTGGTTGACATGATCGTGCAGTCGCAGGCGCCGAGCAGCGACCGGGCCGAAGTGACCTTCACGGTCCCGGCCGCGGATCTCGAGCGCGCGGTCGCGGTGCTCGAGGCGCAGCGCGAACGCCTGTGCTACGAACGGCTGGAAACCAATCCGAATGTGGTGAAGTTGTCGGTCGTCGGCATCGGCATGCGGTCCCATGCCGGTGTGGCAAAGACCATGTTCCGGACGCTCGCCGAGCGCGGCATCAATATCCTCGCCATCTCGACCTCGGAGATCAAGATCAGCGTGCTGATCGATGCCGAATACACCGAGCTTGCGCTGCGCGCGCTGCACAGCGCCTACGGGCTCGATGCCGACGAGGCGATGGAGCCTGCATGAGCGCCGATAGCGTATTGCCCGCGACACGCGGCGGCTGGCAGCGTCTCGACCGTTTGATGGCGCGCGGCCGGGCCTTTCTCGGGGTCGAATACGCGATCATGGGCGGCGCCATGAGCTGGGTCTCCGAGCGCCATCTGGTCGCTGCCATCTCCAATGCTGGCGGCTTCGGTGTCATTGCCTGTGGCGCCATGGGACCGGAGCGGCTGGTGCAAGAGATCGCCGCCACCGCAGCCCTGACAGACAAGCCCTTCGGCGTGAATATCATCACGCTGCACCCGGCCTTCTCCGACCTCGTCGAGGCCTGTGCCGAGGCCTGCTGCGGCCATGTGGTCCTGGCCGGTGGCCTGCCGCCCGCCTTCGCCATCGACCGCCTCAAGGCCGCCGGCAAGCGCGTGCTCTGCTTCGCGCCCTCGGCCATGCTGGCGCGCAAGCTCGTCCGCGCCGGCGTTGACGCCCTGATCATCGAGGGGTCCGAGGCCGGTGGCCATATCGGTCCCGTATCGACCGCCGTGCTGGCGCAGGAGATCCTGCCAGTTGTCGACGAGGTGCCGGTCTTCGTCGCCGGCGGCATCGGCCGCGGCGAGGCCATCGGCTCCTATCTTCTCATGGGCGCCGCCGGGGTGCAGCTTGGCACGCGCTTCGTCTGCGCCAGCGAGTCGATTGCCCACCCGCGTTTCAAGCAGGCCTTCATCCGCGCCGCGGCGCGGGACGCCGTGCCCTCGGTCCAGCTCGATCCACGCTTTCCGGTGATCCCGGTGCGCGCACTCAAGAACGAGAGCAGCCGGCAGTTCATTGAACTGCAGCGCGAGGTTGTCGGTCGCGTCGACCGCGGGGAACTCGACAAGGACGCGGCACAGCTTATGATCGAGCAATTCTGGGGCGGCGCGCTGCGGCGGGCGGTGATCGAGGGCGATGTCGACACCGGCTCGGTGATGGCGGGCCAGAGCGTCGGCATGGTGCGCGCCATCGAGCCGGCCGCGGACATCATCGCGAGCCTCGTGCAGGAGGCGGCGGCGTATCTCGAACGCTGCGACTGCCTGTAGGCCGCGTCCGTCGCCAGAAAGCGGAAACAGGACGAGAGAAACAGCGTGACCGAACTGGCGAGTCGCCCGAGACTGCTGCTGCGACGCCTGCACCAGGTGATGGCGGGACCCGGCACCGCCCAGGAACGCCTCGACCAGGTGGTGCGTGTGATCGCGCAGAACATGGTCGCCGAGGTGTGTTCGGTCTATCTCGCGCGGGCGGGCGAGATCCTCGAGCTCTTCGCCAGCGAGGGTCTGAAACCGACCGCCATCCACAAGACACGGCTGCGATTTGGCGAAGGCCTGGTCGGTCTCGTGGCGGTGCGTGGTCTGCCGCTCAGCCTGGAGGAGGCGTCAAGCCATCCGCAGTTCGTGTACCGCCCAGAGACCGGCGAGGAGCTCTACCACTCCTTTCTCGGCGTGCCGATCATCCGCCACAATCGCGTACTCGGTGTTCTCGTGGTGCAGAATGTGCGGCCGCGGGAATACACGGCGGAAGAGGAAGAAGCCCTCCAGACGGTGGCCATGGTCCTCGCCGAGCTGGTCGGATCGGGGGAACTCGTCGACCCCAGCGAAATCGGAGAAGGCGGCGGGCCGCGCGACCAGCCGCTGACGCTGCACGGGCTCAAGATGGCCGATGGCGTCGCCGCCGGGGAGGCGATCATCCACGAAGGCCGCGTCGAGGTGACGCGGTTTGTTGCCGACGACGTCGAGACCGAGAAGGGACGTCTCATCGCCGCCTTCGAGGCCATGCGCGCCCAGCTCGACCGCATGATTTCCCTGCCCGAGATCGGCACCGCCGGCGAGCATCGCGAGATTCTCGAGACCTTCAAGATGTTCGCCTATGACCGGGGATGGCAGGATCGCATCTTCGAAGCGATCGAATCCGGCCTCACCGCCGAGGCCGCCGTCGAGCGCGTACAGCAGCAGAACCATCGCCGCATGCTGGCGACCGACGATCCCTATCTGCGTGAGCGGCTGTCCGATCTCGACGACCTGTCGAACCGGCTCCTTCGCACGCTGGCCGGCCGCAGGGACGGGCAGGATCTCAGCGAGGACGCGATCATCGTCGCCCGCAACATGGGCCCCGCTGAACTGCTCGACTATGACCGCCGGTTCCTCAAGGGCGTCGTGCTCGAGGAGGGCTCACCGACGAGCCATGCGAGCATCCTCGCCCGCGCGATGGGCATTCCTCTCGTCGGCCACTGCCGCGGCGCGCGGCAACAGGTCGAGCCGGGCGACAGCGTGATCGTCGATGGCGACAGTGGCCAGGTGATCGTGCGGCCATCACCCGACATTGCCGAGGTCTATGGCCAGACGATCGCCGACCGGGCAGCCCTCGAGGAGGCATACCGTGCCGAACGCGACCTGCCCCCGGTGACCGTGGACGGCGTGCGCATCGAACTTTACATGAATGCGGGACTCCTCGCCGATCTTGCCCAGCTCGATGCCACGGGCGCCGACGGGATCGGCCTGTTCCGCACCGAATTCCAGTTCATGGTCAGCGCCACCCTGCCGCGGCTCGAGGCGCAGCGCGAGCTTTACACCCAGGTCCTCGAGGCGGCCGGCGACAGGCCGGTGGTCTTTCGCACGCTTGATATCGGCGGCGACAAGGCCGTGCCCTTTCTGCCCCTCGATGCGGAGGAGAATCCGGCCATGGGCTGGCGGGCGATCCGCATCGCCCTCGATCGCCCGGTGCTGCTGCGCTACCAGGTGCGGGCACTGATCGCCGCGGCCACCGGCCGGCCGCTTTACATCATGTTTCCGATGATTACCGAGGTCTCCGAATTCCGTGCCGCGCGGGCGATCGTGCAAAAGGAGTGGGAGCGCGCCGAGCGACTCGGCACGGCGATGCCTTCGGCTCTTCATGTCGGAGCCATGCTCGAGGTGCCGTCACTCGCCTGGGAGCTCGCGGCCTTGCTCGAGGAAGCCGATTTTCTCTCGATCGGGACCAACGACCTGTTGCAGTTCTTTTTTGCCAGCGACCGTTCGAGCGCGCGGCTCGCGGATCGCTATGACGTGCTGTCGCCCTCGGTCCTCAACTTCATCGACCGTGTCGTCGGCGCCTGCAACCGGGCCCGGGTGCCGGTGTCGCTGTGCGGCGAGATGGGAGGCCGGCCTCTGGAAGCAATGGCGCTCATCGGGCTCGGATTGCGCCGCCTGTCGATTTCGCCGACCGGCATCGGGCCCCTGCGGCGGACCATCCGCCATCTCGACTCGGCGCGACTCGCGACGCTCGTGCGCGAATCCCTTGCCGATGCGGACCGATCCCTGCGCGCGACTCTGCGCAACTATGCTCGCGATCATGGTATTCCGGTCTGAATTTTGGCGAAAACAGGGAAAAATTGGGTCCGCCCCTTCATGTTCTGTTGACTCTTTGGGTTAAGATTTCGTTGACTTGCCTTGATTATATTGCACTCGGGGAAAGTCGTCGCGAGTGGCCCCGCCGTCCCGACTGTATTCGGACGCAAGAATAAGGGCCTCGGTGCGTGTTGTCGCTTCGGGTCGAACGGCTGCCGGGTGCATTCTTGAGCTCTTTGCGTGCCGGATCGCCTGGCATGCGGTGGTTGGGCGAAGGTGGGGACGAAGGTGGGGATAATGACAGAGGCCAGGACATCTGTTGGGCAAGTCTTGCGTCAGGCACGCAGGAAGGCAGGCCGGTCACTTGCGGATATCGCCGCCGATCTGAAGATTCGCGAACAATATTTGCGAGCACTTGAGAGGGGCACCTATGAGGATTTGCCCCCGGTCGCCTATGCCGCCGGCTTTGTTCGCTCCTACGCCACGCTTCTTGGCCTTGACGGGCGCGCCCTCGCGCAGGCCTTTCGCGACGAGGTCGGCGGCGAGGCGGTCACGCCCGATCTCCACTTCCCCGAGCCGATTGCGGAATCGCGGCTGCCCGGCCGTGCGCTGCTCGTCACCGGCGTCGCGGCCGTGCTGATGGTCTATTTCGGCTGGCTTGCGGATTTTGCCGACAACGGTGCCGGAACGGCCACTGCGGGCGGTCGCGTTGAGCCCGTGCCGGCGCGCCTCGAGGAGCTGGCGGGGCAGGCAACGGAGGCGGACACGGCGTCCGCCGGGTCCGGGCATGAAACGGCGCCGGACGCGACCGAAACGACGCCTCCGGCCGTGGACCGGGAGGCCGCTGCGGCTGCCCCCGGCGTGACAGCGGCGGTGCCGCAGACGCAGCGGGCGATGTCGGGACTCGCGATCGCCGCTCTCGAACGCAGGGCAGGTGGACGGGTCACGGTAACGGCGCGGCGCGAGGCCTGGGTGCGGATCGTCGATGGCGACGCGCGCGAGGTCTGGAGCGGCGTGCTGCGGCCGGGAGAAAGCTGGTCGCCGCGTTCAACCGCCGACCTTCGCCTGATGACCAGCAATGCCGCCGCCGTCGTCGTTTCGGTGGACGGCGTGCCGTTGGCGCCATTGGGGGCGAACGGCGCCTTTGTTCGCGGTCTCCCGCTCGATCCCGCACAGCTGCACGCGCAGCGTTCCGCCGCCTTCAATTGAGGCCCTGCGGGGGACGAAACCTTGCCTTCGGGCTGCAGTTGCCGCATTTTGGCCGCAACTGCGGTGCAGGACCGCGCCCCATGACCTGGGGTCGTGCCGGTTTCCACGAGGCCTGACATGAGCGTCCGTCCCTATCGCGACATCCACCGCCGCACGTCGCGGCGGATCATGGTCGGCTCCGTTCCCGTCGGCGGGGACGCGCCAATCTCGGTACAGACCATGACCAACACCCTGACCTCGGACGCGGGTGCGACGATCGACCAGATCCGCCGTGCCGAGGAGGCGGGCGTTGACATCGTCCGCGTCTCCTGCCCCGACCGGGAGTCGACCGCGGCCTTGAAGGAGATCGTCCGCGCCGCGCGTGTGCCGATCGTCGCCGACATCCACTTCCACTACAAGCGCGCGCTTGAGGCCGCCGACGCTGGCGCCGCCTGCCTGCGCATCAATCCCGGTAATATCGGCGCGGCCGAGCGGGTGCGCGAGGTGGTACGCGCCGCCAAGGCCAATGGCTGCGCCATCCGGATCGGTGTCAATGCCGGCAGCCTCGAGAGGCATCTGCTCGAGAAATACGGCGAGCCCTGCCCCGAGGCGATGGTGGAATCGGCGCTCGACCATATCCGCATCCTCGAGGACAACGACTTTTTCGAGACCAAGATCTCGTGCAAGGCGTCCGACGTCTTTCTCGCCGTCGCGGCCTATCAGGGCCTCGCCGAGGCCTGCGACTACCCGCTGCATCTCGGCATCACCGAGGCGGGCGCATTGCGCGACGGCACCGTCAAGTCATCGATCGGGCTCGGCATGCTGCTGTGGGCGGGGATCGGCGACACCATCCGCGTCTCGCTTTCCGCCGATCCGGTCGAGGAGGTGAAGGTCGGCTTCTCGATCCTCAAATCGCTCGGGCTCCGCCATCGCGGCGTGCGCATCGTTTCCTGTCCCTCCTGTGCGCGGCAGGGTTTCCCGGTCATCCGCACCGTCGAGGCGCTCGAGGAGCGGCTGTCCCATATCGCGACGCCGATGTCGCTGTCGATCATCGGCTGCGTGGTGAACGGTCCGGGCGAGGCCCGCGAGACCGATATCGGGCTCACCGGCGGTGGCCACGGCACACACAAGGTCTATCTCTCGGGCGTCGCCGACCACAATATCGCCGACGCCGACATGCTCGATCACATCGTCGAGCTGGTGGAGAAGAAGGCCGCCGAGATCGAGACGCAACAGGCGAAGGCCGTCGCCGCGACCGAAGCGGCGGAGTAGCCGATCTCCGCACAGCCGCCAATGATCGCGTCGGCCATGGGCCGCGGCAACGGCGTCCGCCCTTCGACAGGCTCAGGGCGAACGGAAATCTTCTTTCCTCCGTTCGCCCTGAGGAGGCGCGGAACGCGCCGTCTCGAAGCGCGCGGGTGCCGACCGGACATCGGCTGTCTCTCGACAAATTCATGATGGTAGGCTACCTCCGCGGCAGCGAGGAGACGGCGCCGATGAGCAGATTGCAGCCGGTACGTGGCACGCGCGATATTCTGGGTGAGGAGGCACGGCGGTTCGGCCATGTGGTCGACCGCTTCCGCCGCCTCGCCGATGTCTATGCCTTCGAGGAGATCATCACGCCGGTCTTCGAGTTCACCGACGTCTTCCGGCGCACGCTGGGCGAGACCTCGGACGTGGTGACGAAGGAGATGTACAGTTTCCAGGACCGAAGCGGCGAGATGCTGACGCTCAGGCCCGAATACACCGCCGGCATCGCCCGCGCCTGGCTGTCGAACGGACTGGCGCAGCAGGGTGCGGCGAAGCTCGCGGGCTTTGGCCCGATGTTTCGTTATGAAAGGCCGCAGAAGGGGCGTTACCGGCAGTTCCATCAGCTCGATGCCGAGATCATCGGCATCGCCGAACCGACCGCCGATATCGAGCTCATCGCCTTCGCCTGGCAGCTGCTCGAGGATCTCGGGCTTGCGGGCGCGGTCACGCTGCATCTGAACACGCTCGGTGACCCCGAGAGCCGGCACGCCTATCGCGCGGCGCTTGTCGACTATTTTTCGGCGCACCGCGACAAGCTTTCTGCAGACAGCCGCACCCGGCTCGAGAAGAATCCCTTGCGCATCCTCGATTCCAAGGATGCGGGCGACCGTGCGCTGCTCGCCGGGGCACCAAAGCTCGACGACTATCTGAGCGCCGACTCCCGCGCCTTCTACGCCACCGTCCGGGCCGGGGTGGAAGCGCTCGGCATTCCCTATGTCCATGACCCGCATCTCGTGCGCGGGCTCGACTACTATACCCACACCGCCTTCGAGTTCATAACCGATGCCCTTGGCGCGCAGGGCACGGTCCTGGGCGGCGGCCGCTATGATGGGCTGATTGCACAGATGGGCGGCGCGCCGACGCCCGGTGTCGGCTGGGCGGCGGGGATCGAGCGCCTTGCCATGCTGCTCCCCGAGACCCCGGCCGTCGCTCCCTTGAGCATTCTCATGCCGCTCGGCGAGGCGGTCGCGGCCCGTGCCTGGACCATCGCGCGCGATCTCAGGGCGGCCGGGGTGCGCCTCGATATCGACTGGAAGGGCAATCTGAAAAAGCGCCTCAACCGCGCCGCCCGCCGCGGCGCCCGCTTCGCGTTGCTGCTCGGCGAGGACGAGCTGACAAAAGACGCCGTCACCCTGCGCGATCTTAAAAGCGGTGCACAGCGCGCGGTGTCGATGGCAGCGCTCGTCCAAGAGCTCGAGTCCCATGATCGCGACTGAAAAGATCACCGCCATTCTCGACCGTCATGCCGAGATCGAACACCGCCTGAGCACGGGCGGCGATCTGCCGTCCAGGGACATCGCCGCGCTCTCGCGCGAGCTCGCGACGCTCGAGCCCCTCGTCGCGCGCGCCCGCGAACTGCGGGCGCTCGACGCCGAGATCGCCGATCTCGACGCCATGGTGCGTGCAGAAAAAGGTGAAATGCGCGCGCTCGCGGAGGAGGAACTCAAGGCGGCGAAGGCGCGCCATGCCGCACTCGAGGCCGAGATCCGGCGTCTGCTGCTGCCGAAGGACGCGGCCGACGAGCGTTCCGCGATCCTCGAGATCCGCGCCGGCACGGGCGGCGAGGAGGCCGCACTCTTCGCTGCCGATCTCTATCGCATGTACCAGCGCTATGCCGAGCGGCAGGGCTGGAAGATGGAGATGCTCTCGGCAAGCCCGTCGGATGCCGGGGGCTTCAAGGAGGTGATCGCCGCAGTGAGCGGCCGCGGCGTCTTCGCGAAGCTCAAGTTCGAATCCGGCGTCCATCGCGTGCAGCGCGTGCCGGTGACCGAATCGGGCGGCCGCATCCACACCTCGGCGGCCACCGTCGCGGTGCTTCCCGAGCCCGAGGCGGTCGATGTCGAGATCGACGAGAAGGACCTGCGGATCGACGTCTTCCGCGCCTCGGGCCCCGGCGGGCAGTCGGTAAACACCACCGACAGCGCGGTTCGTATCACGCACATTCCGACCCGAATCGTGGTGCAGCAGCAGGACGAGAAATCGCAGCACAAGAACCGTGAGAAGGCGCTCAAGGTGCTGCGCGCCCGTCTCTTCGAGCACGAACGCGAGCGCGCGGCCCGCGAACGCGCCGATGCACGACGGGTGCAGGTCGGCTCGGGCGATCGCTCCGAGCGCATCCGCACCTACAACTTTCCGCAAGGCCGCGTCACCGACCACCGCATCAATCTGACGCTGCACAAGCTCAATCAGGTCCTCGCCGGCGAGGCGCTGGACGAGATCGTCGAGGCCCTCATGGCCGAGGACGAAGCGGCGCGGCTCGCGGCGCTCGAGGATCAGGGCTGAGGGCGAACGGAATGCGGCTTTCCGATGCATTGAAGGAAGGCGCCGCGCGCCTTGCCGCCGCCGGCATCGAGAGCGCCCGCCTCGACACGGAACTGCTTCTCGCACCGGCGCTCGGCTGCCGGCGCGAGGACATCCTGCTCGGAGCGGACGATTCTGTGGACGCGGCGGCAATGCGGCGGTTCCGGCGGGCGATCGAGCGGCGCGCACGGCGCGAGCCCCTCGCCCATATCCTCGGCCGCCGGGAATTCTTCGGACTCGATTTCACGGTCACGCCGGATACGCTCATCCCGCGGCCGGACAGCGAGACCCTTGTCGAGGCCGTTCTCGCACAGGTCCCGGACCACGCCCGGCCGCTGCGCATCCTCGATCTCGGGACCGGCAGCGGTTGTCTGCTCCTGAGCCTCCTGGCGGCGCGCCCGACGGCACACGGCGTCGGCACCGACATCTCGCAAGAGGCGCTTGCGGTCGCGGGCCATAATGCCGCGGCACTCGGGCTCGCCGGGCGGGCGAGGTTCCATGCCGGCGACTGGTTTGCGGCACTGCCATCGGGCACGGCGCCTTTCGATATCGTGGTCAGCAACCCGCCCTACATTCCCTCGGCGGAGATCGCCGGGCTCATGCCCGAGGTTGCGGGCCACGAGCCCCGGCTGGCGCTCGACGGTGGTGGCGATGGCCTTGCGGCCTATCGTCGCATTCTTGCGGATGTCGCCGCATATCTGGCCCCCGGGGGCTGGCTTTTCTGCGAGATCGGAGCCACGCAGGCGGACGCGGTGGCCGCTCTTGCCACGGCAGCGGGACTTGCGCCCGTTGCGCGATTGGCCGACCTCGCAGGCCGGCCCCGGGTCATCGCTGCGCAGCCGCTTGCCTGATGCATTTTGGAAAATGCTTGGAAAATGCGGCGCCTCGCGCTAGTCTTTGCGGGACAAGGCGTGGCTTAGGGGCGTGACATCGTCCGGGCCGGGTCCCCACAAGAGTCGATCTTCTGCCGCATCGCGGGTCAGCGCCGAGAGGGCGTTTGGCGGGAACGGCGCTGCTACGACTGACAACAGCGGATAATGGCAGTTCCCATATGAACAAGGTGCAGAACGCGCGGCGATCGCGTGGCCGCGGACAAAAGCGTAACAGGATCAACAACGGGGCCGGTCGTGGCAACGGCCGCGTCAAGGGCAATCCGAAGCAGCTGATCGAGAAATACAAGTCGCTGGCGCGCGATGCCCAGCAGGCTGGCGACCGTGTGCTGACCGAATACTATCTTCAGCACGCGGATCACTACCAACGGATCTGGAACGAGCGCTACGGCGCGCCGGAGCCCGCCGAAGACGAGACGCGGGACCCGGCACCGCGGCGCTCGCGCAGCCAGCGGGCGGCCGCGGCGACCAGGGATGCGGCAAACGGAGCCCCCGCTGATCCGGGCTCCTCCGATAAGCCGTCGAGGCGGGAGCGCGATAAGCCGGCCGTCGACGGCACGACACCGGTCGCCGTCACCGCGACCGCCGGGGCGGACGGCCCCGCGGGTCAACCCGATGTGCCCGCCGCGAAGCCGCGGCGGCGCCGGCGCGCGCCGGAGGCTGCCTCGACCCCGGATTCCCCGCCGCTTGCCGAACCGACCGGCGAGTAGCCGGCGGAACGCGATCCATCACCACAGGATTCCGGCCTTTCCTGAGGCGGCCGGCGACATCCTGTCGCCGCCCCCTTGTCCGGGACGGATCGTGTCCCCATATCCCGCTTGGCCGCCGGTGGGGGGCGAAGCGATCCTTCGTGCCAGATCAGAACCCGCCGTTTGCGGCCGTGAGGTGGATTTGTGCCGCTGCCCGATCGATGGGGGCGCACGGCGACATGGGATGGAGGATCATCCATGGATTTCGAACGCTACACCGACCGCTCGAAGGGCTTTATCCAGTCCGCACAGGGGCTCGCCCTTCGCTCCAATCACCAGAGGTTCACGCCCGAACATCTGCTCAAGGTCCTGCTTGATGACAAGGAGGGCCTCGCCGCCAATCTGATCCGCGCGGCGGGCGGACGTCCCGAACAGGCATTGGCCGACACCGAGGCGGCGCTTGAGAAATTACCGCAGGTGGAAGGCGCGGGCGCCGGGCAGGTCTATCTCGACCCGGCGCTGGCACGTGTCTTCCAGTCAGCCGAGGCGCTC
>JBHHTO010000041.1:0-14393 GCA_046753425.1 Rhodothalassiaceae bacterium
GTTCGCCCTGAGCTTGTCGAAGGGCGAAGGACGAGCGGTGGCGTCCTCGCCCTTCGAGACGGCCCTTGCGGGCCTCCTCAGGGCGAGCGGAAAAAAGAGCGCTGGCGGAGGAGGGGGAAGGTCTGTTTGGTGCAGGGCGGCGGCCGCGCAGGCGGCGTGTCGGCTCCTCCGAGCGCCCTTGATTTGTCCCGCCGACGCGCATATTTTCCGGCCTCGCGGATGCGGGTGTAGCTCAATGGTAGAGCTCTTGCTTCCCAAGCAAGCGACGAGGGTTCGATTCCCTTCACCCGCTCCACTCCCCGCCCGCGCCCAGTGCGTCCGCACCTGCCGTCGTGCCCTCGGCCTGTGCCGGCTCGCCACGAATTCCCTTTTGAATCCGTGCCCTCGCTGTCGTAGGGTGCAGCCGATTCGTGACCGGCGCCAGCGCGCCGCCATATCGTCCACCGCTCGATCAGGCTCCGGATGACCGACCACGCTATCGCCGCCGTGATTCTCGCCGCGGGAAAGGGCACGCGGATGAAATCGCGTCTGCCCAAGGTCCTGCACCCGATCGGTGGCCGGGCCATGCTCCACCATCTTCTCGACACGCTCGACCGGCTGAGCATCGCGCGGTGGGTGCTTGTCGTCGGTGCCGAGGGCGACCGGGTCGCGGCATCGGTGGCGGAGCGCGATATCGCAGTGGTGCGACAGGAGCCGCAACTCGGAACCGCGCACGCGGTCGTGATGGCGCTGCCGGCGCTCGCCGATTTCGCCGGCGATGTCCTCGTCGTCTATGGCGACACGCCGCTGCTCGAGGCCAACACCCTTGCCGCGCTCGTCGCGGCGCGGCGGGAGAGTGCGGCCGGCATCGCGCTCCTCGGCTTCCGCCCTGTCGATCCGGGCGATTATGGGCGTCTCGTCACCGATGCGGCGGGCGATCTCGAACGGATCGTCGAGGCCCGCGAAGCGCGTGCGGCGGAACGTGCCATCGGGCTCTGCAATTCCGGGGTCATGGTCTTCGACGGAGCGCTGCTGCCACAGCTCCTCGAGCGCATCGGCAATGACAATGAGAAGGGCGAATACTATCTCACCGACGCCGTCGCCATCGCCCGTGAGACAGGGCGGCGGACGGTCATCGTCGAGGCGACGGAAGAGGCGGTGCTCGGCGTCAATTCGCGTGCCGATCTCGCCCGCGCGGAGGCGATCTTCCAGCGCCGCATGCGGCTGGCGGCAATGGCCTCCGGTGTCACGCTGACGGCGCCCGAGACCGTCTTCTTCAGTCATGACACGCGGCTCGGGGCGGATGTCACGGTGGCGCCACATGTCGTCTTCGGGCCCGGCGTCGAGGTGGCGGAAGGGGCCGTGATCGGCGCCTTCTCGCATCTCGAGGGGGCGCGGGTGGCGGCGGGGGCGCATGTCGGTCCCTTCGCCCGCCTGCGCCCGGGTGCCGTGGTGGGCGAAGGCGCGAAGGTGGGCAATTTCGTCGAGGTCAAGAATGCCGTCCTCGGGGCCGGTGCCAAGGCCAGCCATCTGAGCTATCTCGGCGATGCCACCATCGGCGCCGGCGCCAATATCGGCGCCGGGACCATCACCTGCAATTATGACGGCTTCCTGAAATCGCGCACCGAGATCGGCGACGGCGCCTTCATCGGCTCGAACAGTGCGCTGGTCGCGCCGGTGCGAATCGGTGCCGGCGCGATCGTCGGCGCCGGCAGCGCGATCGCGAGGGACGTCCCCGATGATGCGCTGGCGCTGACGCGGGCAAGGCAGGTGACGCGCGAAGGCTGGGCGGCGTCCTTCCGGGCGCGGCGGGCCAGGGAGAAGGCGGCCAAGGGCAAGAAGGAGTAGCGCGGGCATGTGCGGCATCATCGGTATCGTCGGACGGGAGCCGGTCACCGGACGTCTGCTTGCGGCGCTCCGGCGGCTCGAATACCGCGGTTACGACTCGGCCGGCGTCGCGACCCTTGTTGCGAGCGAGATCCACCGCCGCCGGGCCGAGGGCAAGCTCGCGGAACTCGAGGCGCTGCTCGCCGAGGAGCCGCTTGAAGGGGAGATCGGGATCGGCCATACGCGCTGGGCGACCCACGGCGCGCCCACCACCATCAATGCCCATCCGCATGTCACCGGGCGGGTCGCCGTGGTGCACAATGGCATCATCGAGAATTTCAAGGAACTGCGGGACGAGCTGGCGGCCGCCGGGCATCGTTTCGCAACCGAAACCGATACCGAGGTGACCGCGCATCTGCTCGATTCGGCCCTTGAGGAGGGTCTGTCACCCCGTGAGGCGATGGCACGGACGCTGGCGCGTCTCAGGGGTGCCTTCGCGCTTGCCATCCTCATCCGCGGCGAGGAGCGGCGGATCTACGGCGCCCGCCGCGGCAGTCCCCTCGTCGTCGGATATGGCGACGGCGAGATGTATCTCGGCTCGGACGCCATCGCGCTCGCCGGTCTCAGCGACCGGGTCGCCTATCTCGAGGAGGGCGACTGGGTCGAGCTGAGCGATTCCGGCGCTACCATCTTCGACGAGACGGGGCACATGGCGGAGCGCCCGGTCGTGCGCAGCGGCGTTGCCGGTGCGCTGGTCGAGAAGGGCAATTATCGGCATTTCATGCAGAAGGAGATCTTCGAGCAGCCGACCGTGGTGGCGCAGACGCTCGGCGGCTATCTCGATGCGCTGGCCGAGCGTGTGGTGCTGCCCGACCTGCCCTTCGATTTCGCCCGCCTGCCGCGCGTCACGCTCGTCGCCTGCGGCACGAGCTTCTATGCCGGACTCGTGGCACGGAGCTGGTTCGAGCAGATCGCCCGCCTGCCCGTCGAGATCGATATCGCCTCCGAATTCCGCTATCGCGCACCGATCCTCGAGAAGGGCGGGCTTGCGCTCTTCATCTCGCAATCGGGCGAGACCGCCGACACGCTCGCCGCCCTGCGCCATGCGAAGGAGCTGGGCCAGCATGTGGCGGCGATCGTGAACGTGCCGGAATCGACCATGGCGCGCGAGGCCGATATCGTCTTTCCGACCCATGCCGGGCCCGAGATCGGGGTGGCGAGCACCAAGGCCTTCACCTGTCAGCTTGCGGTGCTGGCGGCGCTTGCCGTCGCTGCCGGCGCGGCGCGCGGCACGCTCGACCGGGGCGAGGAGGCGGCGCTCGTGCGGGCGCTCGAGGAGGTGCCCTCGCGCATGGCCGAGGTGCTGCATCATGACGAGCGGATCCGGGCCATCGCCGAGGAGGTCGCGAAGGCGCACGACGTGCTCTATCTCGGCCGCGGCGCCGATTATCCGCTGGCGCTTGAGGGTGCGCTCAAGCTCAAGGAAATCTCCTATATCCACGCCGAGGGCTATGCCGCGGGCGAGATGAAGCACGGGCCGATCGCGCTCATCGACGAGACCGTCCCGGTGATCGTCATCGCGCCGGCGGGGCCGCTCTTCGAGAAGACCGCGTCCAACATGGAGGAGGTGATCGCGCGTGGCGGCCGCGTGATCCTGATCTCCTGTGCGGACGGCATTGCCGCGCATGGCGAGAAGGCGGAAGCGACGATCGAGATGCCGCGCGTGCATCCCATCGCGGCGCCGCTCCTTTATGCCATCCCGGTGCAGCTTCTCGCCTACCATGCCGCGGTGCACAAGGGGACCGACGTCGACCAGCCGCGCAATCTGGCGAAATCGGTGACGGTCGAGTAGGCTCGGCCGGGGCGCGGTACGAAGGGAACGAGGTGGCGATGGCGGTGCGGCAACCGATCATACCGGTGATTCTCTCGGGCGGCTCCGGGACCAGGCTGTGGCCGGTGTCGCGGCACCTGTTCCCGAAACAGCTCCTGCCGCTCCTCGGCGAGCGCTCGCTGTTGCAGGAAACCGCGGCGCGGCTTTCGGCCGCGCATCTCTTCGCGGCGCCGATCCTGGTGGCGAACGAGGAGCACCGCTTCATCATCGCCGAGCAGTTGCGGCAGATCGGGGTCAATCCCGCCGCCATGCTGCTCGAGCCCGAGCCGCGCAACACGGCGCCGGCGATCGCGCTCGCGGCGCTGCGCATCGCCGAGGAGGACGGGGCGCGGCTGATGCTGGTCCTGCCGTCCGATCATGTCATCCGTGACGTGGCGGCCTTCCATGCCGCGGTCGAGGTGGGGGCAGGGGCCGCCGCTGCGGGCCGTCTTGTCACCTTCGGCATCGTGCCCGACCGTCCCGAGACGGGCTATGGCTATATCGAGCGCGGCCGGGAGCTCGGGGAGACGCCCGGCGTGTTCGAGGTCGCCGCCTTCGTGGAGAAGCCCGATGCGAAGCGGGCGGAAGCGTTCCTGGCCGATGGCCGGCACGCCTGGAACAGCGGCATGTTTCTCTTTTCCGCCGACGCCTATCTCGCCGAGCTGGCCCGGCATGCACCCGCGATGCTCGAGGCCTGTCGTGCGGCGATGGAAGGGCGTTCGCCCGATCTCGGCTTCGAACGCCCCGATGCCGCGGCCTTCTCCGCCTCAGCCGCCGATTCGATCGACTATGCGGTGATGGAAAAGACGGACCGGGCGGCGCTGGTGCCCGTCGACATGGGCTGGAGCGATGTCGGCTCCTGGCGGGCGCTGTGGGATCTGGCGGAAAAGGATGCGCACGGCAACGCCACCTTCGGCGATGTGCTGGCCGAGGACTGTACAGGCTCGCTCCTGCAGGCGCACGGGCCCGCCATCGCCGCCATCGGCCTTGAGGACATGATCGTCGTCACCACCAAGGACGCGGTTCTCGTGGCACCGAAGTCGCGGGCGCAGGACGTCAAACGCCTCGTCGCGCGCCTCGCCGACGAGGGACGGACGGAGCATCTCAGCCACCCGCTCGTCTATCGCCCCTGGGGCTCCTATGAGACCACCGACGCCGGGCCGCGCTTCCAGACCAAGCGCATCATCGTCAAGCCGGGTGCGAAGCTGTCGTTGCAGAAGCACAATCATCGCGCCGAGCACTGGGTCGTGGTGCAGGGGACGGCCCGCGTCACCTGCGACGACAAGGTGATGCTGCTGACCGAGAACCAGTCGACCTACATCCCGCTCGGTGCCGTGCACCGGCTGGAGAATCCGGGCAAGATCCCGCTCCACCTCATCGAGGTGCAGTCGGGCGCCTATCTTGGCGAGGACGACATCGAGCGCCTCGAGGACACCTACGGACGGGGTTGAGCCGAAAGGTTTGCCCCCGTGGTCGCCATCATGATCCGGTACACGGCCCAGATGGCGGCGAGCGCGGGGACGACGAATGCCGCAACCACGGCCGGCAAGGTGCCGACAAGCGCAAGCGCCTCGGCGAGGGCCTGGGCGAGAAAAATGGCGAAACCGGCAGCCAGTCCCGAAAGGAGGGTCCGGCCGCCTTGCGCGGCCTGCGGGGCGCTGCCGGCCATGGCGAAGGCGATGACAGCCATTGCGAGCGCCAGCAGGGCCTGCGCGGCACGGTGGCAGATCTCGTTGAGCGCGGCCGGAACGACGCCCCGGTCGCGGTCCCGCGCCCGGATTCTTTCGAGCAAAGCCGCAAGCCGGAGCGTCTCGGGTGCCTGGGGCGGGGCGAAGAAATCGAGCCTTGGCGTGCGCAAGTGGTCGGCAGCGACCGGGCGCGGGCCGTGCCCGGCGTCGATACGGCTTGCCCTGGCGGCGCCAAGAGCCCATTCCTCACCGGCGCCGACCGCGTGGTCGGCCCGCCAGAAGCCGGTGAATCGCCCGTCCGGCGCCTGCTGCAAGAAGAGCACATCATCGAGCGCCACGAGCTTGCCCGCCTGCCGGACCCGTGCGGCATGGGCGATCAGCCCCTCCGCACTGAGCCAGACGTCGCGGCGCTCCTTCACCTTGAGCCAGCCGCCGCCCGGGCCGTAGCCATTCGCCTTCCACAGCGCGAGCTGCGCGTTCGCATGTGGCGCCATCGTGTTGGCGACCACAAGACCGGCCAACGCGATCATGCCGCCAACCGCAAGAAAGGGCACAAGCAGGCGCCAGGGTGAGGCGCCGGCCGCCGCGATCACGGTCAGCTCGTGGGTCTGCGAAAGGCTGACCAGCGTGAGCAGGGTACCGAGAAGCGTCGCAAGGGGAAGAAAGCGGGTCAGTTGCTCGGGCCATCTGAGCCAGGCATAGCGCAGGAGATCCAGCCATCGTGCGCCCTCGGCGGCAAGGATATCCCGCGCATGGGTCAGGATATCGACGAGCAGTACGAGGGCGAGGAGGAGGACGAGCGTGGCCAGAACGAAGAGCAGGAGGCGGCTGGCGATATAGCCGCCGAGCAGAGGGTGGCGGCCCCATCGCCCGGTGGTCATCACCACCTCGGTCCCGCTGCGCAGATGGTCCCAGGCCTGCCACAGCCGCCCCCGCCCCTGCGACAGGCGCGGAACTCCGGGCTCGCGGATGCTCCGGCGGTAGAGGAGAATCGCCGCGCCGGTGAAGCCCGCGAACGGGAGCGCGATCCATTCTGCGGCGATTACCGCATGAGCCGCAAGCGACGTCGCAAGCTGCACGGCTTCGATATAGCCGACAAGAATGAGCAGGCCGATGGCGGCGCCGGCGTAGGCGCGCCGGCGGCGATTGGCGATCCCAAGCGCGAAGGCGAGGAAGGGCAGGACGGGCAGCGCCAATGCCTGGACGAGGCGTGAAACGAGGCGCGCCCGGTAATCCGCGCGACGTTCCGCTGTGAGCGCTCCTTCCTTCCCCAGCGCCGACCAGATCTCCGCCGTCGTGGCCTCGTTGCCAAGAGCCGGGCGTGGACGAAAGGCGGACATCTCGGGAAGTACGAGCGGCAGCGTCAGGCGGGAGAAATCAAAGGCGAGCGGCGTCGCCTCCTGCGGCTGCTCGACAAGACCCTGCCCGTCGTCGAGAACGAGCCGCGCATATCCGCGCTGCTCATCGGCGAGCAGCGCACCCCGGCGGGCGCTGAAATACTGGCAAGGGCCGGCATCGCAGGAGGCGAAGAAGAGCCCCCTTCCCTGGTGCCCCGTGGCGTCGATCGCCGAGAAGCGCAGCACCGCCCGGTCGGGCAGCGTGACAAAGCGCCCCGCCTGCAGGCGCGAGCCGAGAACCTGTTGCTGGACGCTGTGGCCGAGCTTCTGGAAGCGATATTCGCTTTTCGGCTGCACCACACCGCCAAGATAGGCGGTTACAGCCGAAAGAATCACGCCAAGCACCACAAAGGGCGCCATGATCTGGCCCACCGACAGGCCGCTCGCCTGGATGACGTCGAGCTCACAGTTCAGCGACAGTTGGCGCACAAGCAGGAGGATGGACAGAAAGAAGCCGACCGGCAGCGCAAGCGCGAGATACTCGGGAAAAAGATTGACCAGCATCATCGCCACCAGCCCTGCTGGCGCGTTGTTGTTGATCACGAGATGGAACAGGCGGACCGACTCGTCGATACAGAGCAGCATGAAGGCGACAAGCAGCACGATGGCAAAGCTGTGGACGGTCCGGACGAAAAGATAGCGCACGAGACGCCCCGTCACCGGCAGCCGGACGCTCCGGCCGGCGCCTTCAGCGATGGCGTCGGGAGGGGGCGCGCGGCCGTCTGAACCGGAACGCGCCATCCGCCGCTCCTACCGGCCGTCGGCGATGGCGATCGGCTGCGGGGCACCGCGGCCCGCGATCCGTGCGCCGCTCAGCACGAACACGACAAGATGGGCAAGCTGCGCGAGCCCGAGCGAGGCGAGGAGAACCGCCGCAAGCCTGCTTTCGTCGACCCCGGTGCCGGCGAGTAGTCCGAGGGCGACCACAAGAAAGATGAGGTCCTTGTTGGGAACCAACGGCAGGCGCGTGATCACGAACTGCAGGCCGATGAGCGCGATCCACAGCGACAGCGGAACATCGGGCAGGGCGACGGCCCATTGCAGCGCCTGCAACATCACGACCATGCCAAGGCGCGCAAGATGGATCGCGAGCAGCTTCAGGAGCGTATGATGCGGAATACTGAAGATGCGACGGCGGAAGAGCAGGACCGCGAGCATGACTGCCGCCAGCACCGCGGCGGCGCCGAGCAGGACCGAGGGTGCGATGGCGGTCCCGAGCGCCGCAAGGCCGCCCGGGATCAGAAATATGAGAAGAAGAAGGGCGAGCGTCATCGCGTTTGATGCGCAGGCCGAGACGATGTTGTTGTCCTTGACCGCGCGCAGGACGGTGCCGACCTCGAGCCCGAGATGGCGCCGCGCCCAAAGCGCGAACCACGACTCGCCAGCATAGGCGAGGATGCCGAAATTACAGGCCTGCTTGAGGAAGAGTGACCCCGGGTGGCGCCACATCGGCCGCCGCCAGAGGCGCGCATAGATGACAGCCTCCGAAAACGGGAGCGAGGCATAGAGGAGAACGAAGAGGAGATAGAAGGCGGGCGCGGTTGGCAGCGCCTGCCAGATGGACCCAAGGCCGATGGCGTGGACGCGCTCGCCCAGCACGGCGATGACGGCAAGGAGGACAGCGAGCCGCAGACCGCGCGACCAGCGGCTCGCCGCGAGCGCCCGTGATCGGCGGCGGAGGCTTTCGGTGATGCGCGCGATCAGGCGCCCGAGGTCAGGAGATCGCGGTAGCGGCCGCATCGTCTCGTCTCCATCTGGCGTCTGAGGAAGCGCTCGATCTCGTGGCGCAGCGGCGGGTGGTCGAAATCATGCGGGTGGATCGCGAGCCGCAGGATGCGGCTGCCGGCGAGCAGCGGTCCGGCAAGGCGCGACCAGAGGAGCGAGCCCATGAGCCGGCCAGGCGTGCGCCCGGCATAGGCGACGACCGGGCCGTGGACGAGTGTGCGGCCGCGGCGCGGTGACCACACGCTCCAGCGCCCCTCGGCAATCTCGAAGCCGGCGGCGGCAAGGGCCTGGCGGCTGTCTGGACCATAGAGCCAGGCCGGGGCGACGAAGCCGTCCACCGGCCCGTCGAGCAGGTCTTCGAGCAAGGCCCGGCCAGTGTCGAGCCGGCGCCGGGCCTCGGCTCCATCGAGACCGAGAAACTCGCCTTCACCAGCGGTCAGCCAGTGTGCCCGCAGACGGTCCCACGGGCGGCGATGGTGCCGCTCGTCGCGATGCGTATAGCCGTGGAGCAGGACCTCGGCCCCGCGCCCGGCCTGCTCGCGCAGCCAGTCGACGAAGCGCCTGTGCGCGGGCAGCGGCCAGCGGGACCAGAAATCGGGCACCACGAGCATCGCGAAGCGCGTGCCGACACCGAGGCGATCAAGCGCTCGCACAATCTCTCGCAGGCGCGCGAAATGTGCCGGCGTCACGTCATGCAGGCTGACGAGAATCCGCTTGTCGCGTGCCGCGACCGTATCCCGCACGCCCTGTCGCTCGCTCGCTCCCGCCGCCATCGCTCATGCCCAGTTGCGTTGCCTCAGGCGCACATTCCGCAAATCCCGCCGGGACCATCTTTGCCAGAGAAAGCGATAGAAGAACCAGTCTTTCATGGCAAAGGGTGTCAGGTGATAGAGCAGCCGCTCGGCGAGCGTCCAGCGCGTGCGGGCGTTGCGGTCGCGCCGGTCCGCGGGATGGCACCACAGCACGAAGGGGTAGCGCACCGGTCCGTATTTGAGGACCCGGTGAACGATCTCGTGGTCCTCGAGTACGAACGGCCAGATCGCCTCGGAGAAGCCGCCGCAGGCACGCAACACATCGGTGCGGAAGATCTGCCCGTAGCCGCCGCTGTGACACTGCCGCGCGAGGAGACGCCCAACCGCCGCGATCCGGGCGCGTTTTGCGAGCGAGCGCAGGCAAGCGGGCGCCGCGTAAAGGTCGGTGGCCAGCACCGCCACCGTCCTTTCGTCATCGGCGAAGGCGGCAAGTGCCGCGGCGAGATAGTGCGGCGGATAGAGCGTGTCGGCATCGCAGAGGGCGACAAAGGGCGCAGACACCGCCGCAAGCCCCTTCGCGAGCGCGTGAATCTTGCCCGGTCGCGGCTCCTCGAGCACGCACACCCGGGCATCGGGAAAGCGATCCGCCCGTGCCTCGGCGATGGTGCGCGAATTGTCGGTCGAGCCATTGTCGACAAGGATGATCTCACCCGGCGGCCGGTGCTGGGTCGCCAGCGATTCCAGCGTCCGCGGAAGCCAGGCCTCCTCGTTGTAAAAGGGCAGGAGAACGGCGATCCCCGCCCCACCGGGCGCATCGCCTCCGGCACTTGCCCGCGCTCGGACGGTTTCGCTCATGGCAACTGCCGCATGCCGAGCGGCTGTGTGGTGATGGCCAGGGAGTGGTCCGACGCCGATGCCGGCGTCGCCGCTGCCCGTGCCCGGGCGTCAAGGCCGGCCGCCAGTCGGCGATAGTGCTCGAACAGGCGTTCGAAATGCGCCATCGGCGGGATGAGCGATGCGCGGGCCGCGCGGGCACACTGCGCGCGGAGGTCCGGCGACAGCCGCGCCAGCATGCGGGACACCGCGCGCACACAGTCGGTCACCTCGCCGCTGCGGTAGACCTCCGCGACGGCCTCCCTGGCATATGCGGCGGCGCCGCCACGGTCCGGTACTATGACGGGCAGTCCCGAGGAAAGGGCCTCGCCGATGACGAGGCCGAAGGTCTCCGACGCGCAGCCGTGCAGCAGAAGATCGGCACTCGCCATGACCCGTGCCAGCGTCGTGCGGTCGCGCACCGGACCCGCGAAATGTACCCCCTGTTCGCTCGCCGCGCGTCGCGCGATCTTCCCTGCAAGCGGGCCGTCGCCGATGATGCACAGGCCGACCGGCAGGCGATCGCGCAGTCGCGCAAAGGCGTCGAGCAGCAGACCCACCCGTTTTTCCGGATGCAGACGTCCGACGACAAGGAGAAGGCGCGCTTCCGCATGGTCGATGCCGCAGGCGCCGAGTAGGGTGCGGCGCAGCGTCTCCGAGCGCAGTGCGGGGCGGAACAGACCGGTCTCGACGCCGAGCGGAATGACCGCGGGCGCTTTGAGTCCATGCGCCGCGAGGCGGTCCGCGAGCCAGTCAGCGGCGACGATGGTGCCGTCGAAACGCGCCGCAAGCCGCCGCAGCCAGGACCAGCCGGCCTCGCGAATCCGCTCGCCGCCCCAGCCGTCCGGCCAGCGCGCAAGCAGCGGCTCCAGATAGGAGGCGATCGGGTCGGAATGGAGAAACAGCAGATGCCGGACCGGGCGTCCCCACGAGGCAGCGATCGCGGGTGCACGCAGGAGCGAGGAGACTTCCACGAGATCGGGTCGCTCGCGCTCGAGGATGGCATGAACGGCTGCCGCGCGGCCGAAGACGTGATAGCGCGGATCGAGCGGCAGGCGTGGGCTGCGCACCCAGGCGATGCGCCCCCCTGCGTGCGGCTCTTCCCTGTTCTCGGTCCCCGGGGCGATGACCAGAAGGTCGATGCCACACTGCCGCGCCGCCGCGAGCTTGTTCTCCACATAGATGCGGACGCCGCCGCCTTGCGGTGAATAATATTCGCAAAGTTCGACCAGCTTCATAGGGCCGCCTTGCGCGACTCCACGCTTGTCGGCGCACGCAGCGGCAGATCGAAGGCCGGTGCCGCCGCTGTGGGCACTGCGGGACGTGCCGGGCGCAGAAGAAGGGGCCGCACCGCATACCGCCGCTCGATCACACGTCCATAATTGTCGAGTACCTCGCCAAGGATCTCGGACCAGCGATAACGGTAGGCCTCCTGCCGTGCCCGCACACCCATGGCTCGGCGCAAGCCGGGGTCGGCGACCATCTGCGCGAGGAGCGTGACTAGCTGACCGGTATCGTCGACGGGACCGAGAAAGCCGGTGACGCCATGCGTGATCAGCGAGCGCGATCCCGCGGCATCGACGCCCAGCGTCGGCAACCCGCTCGCCATCGCCTCCAGCGTGACATTGCCGAAGGTCTCGGAATCGCTCGGATTGAAGAAGATGTCGCTCGAGGCATAGGCCCGCGCCAGGTCCTCGCCACTGAGATGGCCGGTAAAGCGCGCGCCGGGCAGGCGCCGGGCAAAGCTGTCGCGGCTCGGCCCGTCGCCGACGACGAGACAGCGCACCGGCCGGTCAAGGCGTTGGCAGAGGCCGTCGATCACGGTCGCAAAACGATAAATGCCCTTCTCGATGACAAGGCGTCCGACAAAGGAGATGACGACGTCTTCGTCATCGAAGCCGAGACTTCGCCGCCAGTCGAGGTCGCGCTTGTCGGGATGGAAGACGTCGGCATCGACACCCCGGCCCCACAAGGAAAGCGGCGCGCGCAGGCCCTGCGCCACAAGCTCGTCGGCCATCGAGCGGCAGGGCGCGAGAACGAGGTCGCAGCGGTTGTAAAAGCGCATCATCGCCCGGGTCATCGGCCGTTCGATCCAGAAGCCCCCATAATAGCGCGCATAGAAATCGAAGCGCGTGTGATAGGAGGCCACCGCCGGGCGGTTCATGCGGTTCGCCAACCGCAAGGCGGCATGACCGAGCCAGTCCGGCGCCGAAAGATGAAAGAGCGTTGGATTGAAATCTTCTATCTGCCGCCGGATGGCGCGCGGCAGGCCCAGTGCGAGTCGGTATTCGGAGCGCCACGGAACCGGTATGGACGGCACGGACACGACCTTGCCCGTCGCCCGGAATGCCGGCTCGGCGACGGTCGGCGAGAAGACATGCACCTCGACGCCATGGGCCTCGAGAAAGGCGACAAGCCGATTGAGGGCCCGCGCCGGTCCGTCCATGATGCAATTATAGTTGCCGGAAAACAGCGCAACCCGGATGGGGCTGAAATCGGCATTCAGAAAATTCATCGATGCGGCCCTCACTTGCGGCGGTGCATATCTTTGCCAAGTCTCCGGCAGGAAGCAATCGTTGATTGAGTTCGAAATCCGCGCCTACTCTCCGGGCGCCGGGGCAAGGACTCCTCGGACCCATCCTGCGTGCGTCCCCTTACCATCTGACGAATCCGTTCCCCGAATCCCTCCGTCCATGCGCGAAACATTGGTCGCTCCGCGCGAGCCGGCCGGCATCGGCATGCCATAAGCGGGCACGACACCGCCATGACGCCGGTCACACTCCGGCCGCGCCTCGCACCGCACATGGTTGCAAGTGGCAAGGTCGCACTGAAGCGATCAAATCTGGCAGAAGCGTGGCGACATGGCGGCGGCGGGGGTGCGGTCCCGGGTGCAGCCGTCCTTGCGGGCGCGGATGCCCCATTGCCAAGGACGCGTCGGCCGCTAATCTAGGTCCGCTCGCGGTCGCTTTCCGCCACCCGTTTGAAGGGCACACATGACGGACCCCGGATTTTGCCTTGTTACCGGCGCCGACGGCTTCATCGGCTCGCATCTTGTCGAGGCGCTCGTCGCCCGCGGCCACCGGGTCCGCGCCCTGTGTTGCTACAATTCCTTCGGCCATGCCGGCTGGCTCGACACGATACCCGAAGCGACCCGGGAGAAGGTCGACATCGTCCTTGGCGACGTGCGCGACAGCCACGCGATGATCGATCTCGTCTGTGGCGTCGACACGGTCTTCCACCTCGCGGCGCTGATTGCCATTCCCTATTCCTATCGCGCACCGCAGTCCTATGTGGAAACCAATGTCGGGGGAACGCTCAATCTCCTCGAGGCGGCACGGGCGGCGAAGGTGCGGCGCTTCGTCCACACCTCGACGAGCGAGGTCTACGGCACGGCACAGAGCGTGCCCATCGACGAGACACACCCGCTCAACGGCCAGTCCCCCTATGCGGCCTCGAAAATCGGGGCCGACCAGATGGCGCTCGCCTATCACGCCTCCTTCGACCTGCCGGTGACCGTGCTGCGGCCCTTCAACACCTATGGTCCGCGCCAGTCGGCGCGCGCGGTGATCCCGACGATCATCACCCAGATCGCCTCCGGCCGCCGCGAAATCCGGCTTGGCGCGACCGCGCCGACCCGCGATTTTTCCTATGTCGGCGATACGGTCGCCGGCTTTCTGGCCGCGGCGCGCGCCGGTGATGCGGTCGGCGAGGTGATCCAGATCGGCAGCGGCTTCGAGATCGCGATCGGCGACACCGCGGCGCTCATTGCCGGGCTTATGGACGCCGACATCACGATCCGCTGCGAAGAGGAGCGGCTGCGACCCGAGCAAAGCGAAGTCCAGCGTCTTGTCGCCGCGACGTCGAAAGCCGAGCGGCTGCTCGGCTGGCGACCCGAATTCGGCGGTCGCGAGGGCTTTTGTCGCGGCCTCAAGCGGACCATTGCCTGGTTCCGCGACCCCGCCAATCTCGCCCGCTACCGGCCGGGCCGCTACCAGACATGACGGCGCCGGCAGTCGATCGCGAATCCTTTCTGGCCGCACTCGATCGGTCTCTCGGCGATGCCGCGCGCCCGGTCGCGCTCCACGAGCCGACCTTCCCGGGCGGCGAATGGGAGGCGGTGAAAGCCTGTCTCGACAGCGGCTGGGTGTCCTCCGCGGGGCCGGCGATCGAGCGCTTCGAGCGCATGCTCTGCGAGATCACCGGTGCCGCCCATGCGGTGGCCGTCGTCAATGGCACGGCGGCCCTCGCGCTCGCCTATCGTGCGGTCGGGGTGGGGGCGGGC
>JBHHTO010000042.1:0-14336 GCA_046753425.1 Rhodothalassiaceae bacterium
CTCGACTGGCCCTATGTCGAGGGTCTGCGTCTCGACGAGGCGACGCATCCGCTCAGCCTGCTCGCGGTCGGGCTCTATGGCCGCGTCCTGCCCAACCAGAACGGCGCACCCTTGCGCCTCGTGGTGCCGTGGAAATACGGCTTCAAGTCGATCAAGTCGATCGTCGCAATCCGTTTTCTCGAGCGCCAGCCTGCGACATCCTGGAACCGCGCGGCGCCGCACGAATACGGCTTTTACGCCAATGTCAATCCGGAGGTGCCGCATCCGCGCTGGAGCCAGGCGAGCGAGCGGCGCATCGGCGAGTTCCGGCGCCGCAAGACGCTGCCCTTCAATGGCTATGCGGATCTCGTGGCACCGCTCTATGCGGGTATGGACCTGTGCCGGAACTTCTAGGCCGATGCCAATGTCGAACCGTGCCCTTCTCGCTATCGGCAAGCCTGTCTTGTTCCTTGCCCTCGCCTTGCCGGCGCTGTGGCTCATCTGGCAGTGGCTGGCCTTCGCCACCGGCGCACCGCATGATCTCGGCTTCAATCCGCAGGAGACCTCGAATCGCTTCAGTGGGCTGTGGGCGTTGCGCTGTCTCCTCCTCACGCTTGCCCTGCGCCCGCTCTCGCAGGCAATCGGAAAGCCCTGGCCGCTCGCCCTGCGTCGCATGGCGGGGCTTTATGCCTTCGCCTATGCGCTCATTCATCTCGGCAGCTATCTCGGCCTCGATCTCCTCTTCGACTGGCAGACCTTCGCGCGCGACCTTCTCGAGCGGCCCTATATCGGATTTGGCATGGCGGCGCTCGCTCTTCTGCTGCCATTGGCGCTGACCTCGACTCGTCGTGCCGTGCGCCGGCTCGGTGCCCGCCGCTGGCTGGCACTGCATCGTCTCGTCTATGTCGCCGGGATTCTCGCCGCGTCGCACTTCCTGCTCCTTGCCAAGGGGGACTTCCGGGAGGCGCAGATTTATGCGGCCTTGATCGCCGGCCTGCTGTTTCTCCGCATTCCGCGCCGGCACCTGGTGCGCGACATCCGCGGGCAGCGCGCGCAGGGGCCGGCGAACGGTTGACCCGCAAGGCCGAAAAGGCCAGTTTCAGCGCCAGGGCCCGGTTCCCGGGAAGCACAGGCTCGAAATCCCCATGTCGCAGCTCCCAAACTGGCTGACACTGTCGCGAATCTTCGCCGTTCCACTGCTTGTCGGCGCATTCTATCTCGAGCAGCCGCTCGGCAGTTGGGTCGCCTTCGTGCTCTTCGTGATCGCCGGCATCACCGACTATTTCGACGGCCTGCTGGCACGCCGACTCGGCGTGGTGAGCGCTCTTGGGCGCTTCCTCGATCCCATCGCCGACAAGCTGATGGTCGGCTCGGTCCTCATCATGCTGGTGGCCGAGGGCTGGATCGCGGGTGTGCATGTGGTGGCGGCGGTGATCATTCTGCTGCGCGAGATCCTGGTCTCCGGCCTGCGCGAGCATCTCGCCGAGATCAAGGTCTCGGTGCCGGTGACGCGACTCGCGAAGTGGAAGACGATGATCCAGATGGTGGCGCTCGGCGCCCTGGTCTGGACCGAGGGCGGCGCCACGGTCGGCCTGCCGGCACATCTCGTCGGCCTGATCGGGCTTTGGATCGCCGCCGTCTTCACGCTGGTCACCGGCTATGACTATCTGCGCGCCGGACTGCGGCACCTTGGGGCGGAGCCGGAGGCATGATCCGCCTCGTCTATTTCGCCTGGGTGCGCGAACGTGTCGGGCAGGCCGAGGAGGCGCTGGAATTCCCCGCCGGCGTCACGACGGTCGCCGAGCTGTGCGACCGGCTCGCGGCAGGGAGCGAGGCCCATGCGGCGGCTTTCGCCGAGCGTGAGCGCCTTCGCGTCGCGGTCAACCACGGCCATGCCGACTGGTCAAGCCCGGTCGCGGACGGCGACGAGGTGGCCTTTTTCCCGCCGGTGACCGGGGGCTGAGAATGGCCGAGGTGCGGGTGCAGGAGCAGGCCTTCGATCCGGCCGCAGAGCAGCGCGCCGGCGCGATTGGTCCGGATGTGGGCGCGGTGTTGACCTTTGTCGGCCATGTCCGCGGCAGCGAGGGGGTCGAGGAGATGATCCTCGAACACTATCCGGGGATGACGGAGCGGGAGATCGCGCGTATTGCCTCGGAAGCGGAGCGCCGCTGGCCGCTTCTCGGCTGCCGCATCGTACACCGCTACGGACGGATGCGTCCCGGCGAGCCCATCGTTCTTGTGCGCACCGCGGCGGCGCACCGCAAGGCCGCATTCGAGGCGGCCGAATTCCTCATCGACTGGCTCAAGACGCGGGCCCCCTTCTGGAAGTGCGAGATCACGGCCGCGGGGCGGCGCTGGGTCGAGGCGCGCGAGAGCGACGACCGGGCCGCCGCCCGCTGGCAGGAGGAGCCGCCGCGATGAGGCCATCCCCGGCGTCCCCGCCGCCCGGTCTCTTTCTGCGCGAGGAGGCCCTGATGCGTGGCGCCGAGCTTGTCCTCCGTGCCGAGCGGGCGCTGGCCGACGTGACGGCCGCGCCGTGCCTTGAGGCGGGGCTCGGGCGGGCGCACCAGCGGGTGCTTCTGGTCATCGCCTGCAATCCCGGCTTGTCGGTCTCGGATCTGCAGCATCTCCTGCGCATCAGGAAGCAGAGCCTCGGGCGCGTGCTCGACGCGCTTGTCGCACGCGGCCTCGTCGTGCGTCAGCGCGACAGCCGGGACCGGCGACGCCATCTGCTCAAGCTCACGGCCGCCGGAAACGAGCTCGAACGGACCCTCTTTGCCGCCATGCGTGAACGGATCGCCGCTGCCTACAGGCACGCCGGTCCCGATCAGGTGTCCGGCTTCTGGAATGTGCTGGCGGTTCTGGCCGGCGACGGGGATTCCGGTTAGGAGGTCCCGCCGGCCGGCGAGGTGGTGCCGTCGCTGCGGCACCCGGGTTCGTCCTTCGCCACCGCCTCGGGAGTCGCCTCGCCGTTCGTACCGGCGAGCGGTCCGAACCAGTTGGCCAGCATCTCCGCCCGCGCGAGGCAGCGGTCGAGCTCGGCCATCGTCTTCGAGCGGTCCGGTGTGTCGTCGCGGATCCACGCCCGCGCTGCCGGCCACAGAACCCCGACCATGAAGGCGTTGGTGCGCGCGAAGCCGAGCGGCCCGCGGGTGTCGATCCCCGCCGCCTCGAGGGCGAGGGCGGCGGTCTGTGTCAGCATCTGCCCGGCGGCAGCGGCCAGGACCGGGTCGCGCGGTGCCGCCCGGTTGAGCTCGCCGATCGCCTTGCGCCACGGTTCGGCGGCATCAAAGCGCGCCATGATCAGCGCGAACAGCTTGTCGCGCGGGCTGTCGTCGGGATCGAACTCGGCTTTGGCGTCCATCATCGCCGCATTGACACGGCGCGAGGCAGCGATGACCACCGAGAGCAGACCGTCGAATTCGGCGTAGAAGTCGGCCTCGCTCACACCCGCCTCGCGGATCACGTCCGCGACCTTCGTTTCCGCCCACTTCCTTTCCGCAATCAGGCGCAAGGCGGTGTCGATGATCCGGTCCCGGATATCGTTCCGCGATTTCGCCGTCGCCGAGCCCTTTCCTGCCATCTGCCGTCTCTCCTTGACCTTGCCCGGTTTCAGCCGTCGAGTTCGCGCGACCGGCGGGTCGCTGTGGCAACGGCCTTGGTCATCAGCGCCTCGAGCCCGTCCTCGCCACGCAGGATCTCGAGCGCCGCCGCGGTCGTGCCGCCGGGACTGGTCACCTGCTCGCGCAGCACCGCCGCCGGGACACCGCTTTCCGCCATCAGCGCGGCCGCACCGATGACGGTCTTGCGGGCCAGGCGCTCGGCAATCGCCATCGGCAGGCCCTGCGCCTTGCCGGCATAGGCCATGGCCTCGGTCAGCGCATAGACATAGGCGGGGCCGCTTCCCGAGACCGCGGTCACGATATCGAGCAGGGCCTCGTCGTCAAGCCACAGGAAGTCGCCGGTCGCGGCCATGAGCGCGGCGGCGAGATCGCGATCCTCTGCGTGCGTCTCCGGTGCCGCGACGGCGGCGGTGATCCCCTGGCCGATCGCCGCCGGTGTGTTGGGCATCGCACGGACGGCGGATGGCACGGCCGCGGTCAGCCGCTTGAGCGTCACGCCGGCGGCGATCGACAGCAGGAGCGGCCCGGCCGCCGCGAACCGCGGCACCTCTTCGAGCACCGCGGTGATCTTCTGCGGCTTGACGGCGATGACCAGCGCCCGCGGCCGGACATCCTGCGGCACCTCCGCGATCTGCGCATGATGTGCAAAAGGCTCGTCGATCGGCGGCCGCCCCGCCGGCTCGACGATGTGCAGGGCCCGCGCCTCGAGCCCCTGCCTCAGCCAGGCGCGGGCGAGCGCGGTGCCCATGCGGCCGCAACCGACGAGAAGCAGCGGCCGGGCCGATGTGATGCATTGGGTCAGCAGCATCTCGGATCACCTCCAGCCCCGTCTTAATACGCCGTGGCGAAAGAAAAAAGGGCGGGCCTCAAATGAGGCCCGCCAAGCGTCAACAAAGGGAGGTATCATGCGTCTCGATCGCTCGAAACAGCACGAGGCCGGATGAGGCGGCGGTATGGGGGGAGGGTACCGCCTCACCCGTCCGCCATGCGGCACTTGGGGAGGGATCCGCATGACGGAGGAACGCTGCACTGCAGCGATCGCGGCTGCATATAGGGTGCGATGCCTGTCACGTCCACCCCCAATTTTGCTTGTCTGCCATGCGTTGCGTGCATGGCAGGGAGGGCGATTTGCAATTTGGTGCGATGCACAATTTTATCTTGTCGATCAAAAAATGCCAGACGCCCGCCTAATCTCCTGATTCAAAGGACCTTTTGAAATCCGCAGCCCGCATCCGGCCGTCGCATGCCTCGTCCGGTCCGATCTTCCGACCTTCCGGCAGGGTGCGACAATTTGACCGGGACTCTTTGGCGAATCTGATAGCGTCTGGTCAGGCACGATCGAGGGCGGTGACCGCCGAGCGCACCTGTTCGCGCAGATAGTCGTAGAAAAGCCGCACCCGCTTCGCGCCGCGCAGCTCCTTCGGATAGACGAAATAGGTCTCGAATGCCGGGCCCTCGATCTCGGACAGGACCCGCACGAGGCTGCGATCGTGCGCGGCGAGATAGTCGGGAATGGCGGCGAGCCCGATCCCGGCCTCGATCGCCTGCAGGACGGCGTAGGTGTTGTTCACCTGGAGCACCGGCTTGCGCGGACGCCTGCCCTCGCGTCCGATGGAAAGCGTCCAGTTGATGTCCTTGATCGAAGGCGGCGTGGTCGGTCCGTAGACGATGATGTCATGCGCATCGAGGTCGGCGACCGTGGCCGGCGCCCCCTTGCGCTGGAGGTATGCCGGCGCGGCATAGATGTGGTGCCGGACCGCGACCAGCGGGCGCTGGATGAGATCGGCCTGCTGCGGGGCCTGGAACCGGATCGCCACATCGGCGGCACGGGTGGCGAGATCGAGATCCTCGTCGGAGAGATTGAGGACGAGTTCGATCTCGGGATAGCGCCGGATGAAGTCCTTGAGATGCGGCGTCAGCCAGGTTGCGCCGAAGCTGATCATGGTGGTGACGACGAGGCGGCCGCGCGGGGCATCACGCGCCTCGAGCAGGGTCTCCTCCGCATGGGCCAGGCGCTCGACGACGTCCGAGGCGACACGGAAGAGATACTCGCCCTCATGGGTTAGCGCGAGGCCGCGGGCGTGGCGACTGAAGAGCGCGACATGCAGCGAGTCCTCGAGCGCGCGGATCTGGCGGCTCACCGCCGACTGGCTGAGGCCGAGCGTCCGCGCCGCGGCGGTGAAGCTGCCCGCCTCGGCGACGGTGTGGAAAATGCGCAGACGGTCCCAGTCCACCTCGTTGCGGCCTCCCGCGATTTGTACCGCCGGCGGCGGCAGGACGGTCAGATCGACGACGGATAGACCGGCTGGATGTCCACCGGGATCTCGTCGAGCCGCGACTTCACCGCTTCGACCGCCGCGTCGGTATGCGCGTAGCGGTCGAGAAAGGCACCCGCTGCGGCATAGTCGCCGTCACCCTGGAGCACGACGATGTCATGGACGAGGTCGCGGATGGCGGTCTCGAGCTTTGCGAAATCGAGGCGATAGAGCCCGCTCTCCGGATCGACGGTGAAGGCACCCTTGTCCTTGAAGTAGCCGTACTGATAGGCGGCGCCGCGGCCATGCGCCTCGTCGATGCCAAAGCGCATGGCACGGAAGAGTCCGACGAAATAGGTGGTGAGGAAATCATTGCGCTCGGCGGCCGGCAGCTCGCCCTGATCCATCAGATAGAGGATGTTGTAGGCGCCCATGACGTCGGCCTTGCCCTCCTCGATCGGCGAATAGAGTTCCTTGAGCTCGATATTGACCGTCGTCTCGCGGCCGTCTTTCATGATCGTGCCCGGCCCGAGGCTGTGCGAGAGCTCGTGGAACAGGGTCTCGAGCGACATGTAGCGGCGCTTCAGGAGTGCCGCCTGTTCGGGCACGAGCACCTTCGCCGCCATCGGTGCGAGGATGAGGTCGAACTTGGTCTCGAGGACATTCCGGAGCAGCACCTTCTTTGCGCCCTTGGCCTCGCGCACCCGCTCGTCGTTCGGCAGGTTGAAGGCAATCGTCTGCACGCCGGGCACATTGTCGCCGCCGCCATGGATCTGGTCGGTGACCGCGATCGGCGAGGCGAAGCCGCGCTTGAAGTTCTTGTAGCTGTCGGGGACCGGCAGATTGGCTTCCATGTCGCGCAGATGCTTCTTGTAGCGCGCCACCGCCGCGCTCTCGTCCGGATTGCGCAGGGTAAGGAAAGCCTCGAAGGCGGCCTTGTAGCCGAAGAGCCGGTCAGTATAGACCTCATAGGGACCGATCACGACCTCGATCGGTGTCCCTTCGAGATCCATCCACGCCATGTCGGAGTCGAAATAGTCATCCGAGAGGAAGGCCTCGGCGCGCAGGTTCAGATAGCGCTTGAGGCTCGCGTTCGAGGTGATCGCGGCCGCTTCCCTGAGGAGTGCGGCTGCGGGTTCGAGCCACTGGCGGTAATATTGCGAATAGGGAATGGCGACGAGACGATCGCCATCGCGACGGATCACCGTATAGAGGCTCTGGAAGGCCTCGCGATCCTCGGGGTGCTCCCTGATCCAGGTCTCGAATTCCTCGCGCGTCATGTCGGGCGGGTAAAAGCCGGCACCGGGCGGCAGCGGCCTGTCGCCATAGAAGGGGCGGAATTCGTCGAGCGTGTCCCAGACCCCGAAATGGAGATCGAAGAGGTCGAGCAGGAGATCGCGGTCGGCGCGATCGCTCGCCGCGATTTCGGCCCGAAGCCGCGGATTGTCCTCGCTCACCTGGCGCAGATAGATCTCGGACATGAGATCGGCGGCCTGGATCAGCTTGTTGACGACGGCGCGCTCCTCCTCGCTCAGATAGGCGGTATCGACCTCCATGGGGCGCCGCGCGAATTGCTTGCGCATGGCCATGAGATGCGCATGCGGTGCGACCGGGACCGCGGCGGCGGTCTCTTTTGGCGCCGGCGCCTGCTCGCCACCCCGCTGCAGGTAATAGATGGCCGCGGCGGCGATCAGAATCGCGATGATGACGACGAGGCTGCGGTTCATCGGACCTTCCTTTCCTGGTTTGCTCACGCGCCTGCGCTCAGCGCCGCGCAGGCGCGCTGGATGCGGCTCATGGCCTCGCGCAGGCTTTCGTTGTCGGTCGCGTAGGAGATGCGGAAATGCGGCGAGTGGCCGAAGGCCGCGCCGTGCACCACCGCCACGCCCTCGCTCTCGAGCAGATAGGTGACGAAATCGAGATCGCTCTCGATCACCTTGCCCGCGGGGGTGCGCTTGCCGATGACGCCGGCGCAGCCCGGATAGGCATAGAACGCGCCCTCGGGGCGGGTGCAGGAGAGACCGTCAGCCTCCTGCAGCACCGCGAGGACGAGATCGCGGCGCCCGGCGAAGATGCGCGCGCGCTCGGCGATGAAGTCCTGCGGCCCCTCAAGCGCCGCCACCGCGGCCGCCTGGCTGATCGAGCAGGCGTTGGAGGTGGTCTGTCCCTGGACCTTGGCCATGGCGCGCACGATCTCCTTCGGTCCGCCCGCATAGCCGAGACGCCAGCCGGTCATCGCATAGGCCTTCGAGACGCCGTTGGTGGTCAGCGTGCGCGGGTAGAGATCAGGCACCACCTGCGCCATCGTGGTGAATTCGAACCCGTCATAGACGATGTGCTCGTACATGTCGTCGGTGAGGATGAGCACATGCGGGTGGCGCAGGAGAACCGCGCCCAGCGCCGCGATCTCCTCGCGACTGTAGGCGGCACCCGTGGGATTGGATGGCGAATTGAAGATGAACCATTTGGTGCGCGGCCCGAGGGCGGCGTCGAGCTCTTCGGGCGTGATCTTGAAGCCGGTCTCCATTCTGCCGGTGATGAATTTGGGCACGCCGCCGGCGAGCCGCACCATGTCGGGATAGGAGACCCAGTAGGGCGTCGGAATGAGAACCTCGTCGCCGGGATCGAGCGTCGCCATGAGGGCATTGAAGATGACCTGCTTGCCCCCTGCCGAGACGATGATCTGCTCGGGTGCATAATCGAGCCCGTTCTCGCGCCGGAACTTTTCCGCTACCGCGGCCTTGAGTTCCGGCGTGCCGTCGACCCGCGTATATTTCGTCTCGCCGCGGCGGATGGCGGCGATGGCGGCCTCCTTGACATGATCGGGGGTATCGAAATCGGGCTCGCCGGCACCAAGGCCGATGACATCGCGCCCGGCGGCGCGCAGCTCCGCTGCCTTGGCGGTGACCGCCAGGGTCGGCGAGGGCTTGATCCCGCGCAGGGTGCGGCTCAGGACATCCATCGAGACGTGCTCCACCGGAACTCGGAGATTCTTGCAGCAGGCAGAAACTAGAGAGGCAGGGGGCTTCACGCAAGCGGCGCCATGCACAGGGAAAGACGGCCCGGAACCGTGCGTCCCGGGCCGCCCCGATCCGGCATCGCTGCCGGTGTCAGTCGCGTGTCGCGTTCTTGAGCGCGCCGAGCGCGAGCGTCGTCGTGATGAGCGCGAGGATGGCGGCGGCCCAGGGGCGCCCCCATGTCTCAAAGGCGAAATTCTCGACGAAATAGGCGATGACATTGGCGACGAGCACCGCCGCGACGAAAGCAATGCCGACCGGAATCATTGCCTTGAAGGCATCGCCGATCCAGTCCACGGCGCCCTCTCCACTCGGCACTGTCACCGACGCGGCCGTGAGGACTGTGAACAGGGCGTAGACCATTCCCCACCCTTCAAGATACGCGAGATTCTGGATCAGATACGCCCAAAGGTACCCGAAAATTCCCAGAAGTGCCCAGTTGATCAGTTTGTTTGGCATAGCAGAGATCCCCTCCATTTGCTGGCCAGTACGCTTTTCGGTTACGCGTTTATCCTCGGCCGTCATCTTCTTGTTATTGTCCCCTGTTTCGCGTCGTTCGGCTCGCCCTCCGCACTCGCTGCGACGGGCAAGACTTCGCGCGAGTCGCATCCTACATACCTCATTTCATCATTCCGTCATAGCGTGTGCATTCCGGGTCGTATCTCCGGTGGCAGGGTCGCGGATTCATTGCTAGTCTTCAACACGCAAAATGCAAATGCGACGATTGATGGGGGTGTTCATGTACAAGCTGCTCGCTCTTTACGATGAGCCCGCGGATCGCGCCGCTTTCGAGGCGCATTATCGCGACGTTCACGCACCGCTCGCGCGCCGCATTCCCGGGCTTGAGCGACTGGTGGTCAATCAGGTGCACGGCACGCCGATGGGGGACACCGCTCCCTATTATCTCGTTGCCGAGCTTCATTTCCCGGACCGGGAGACCTTCAAGGCGGCGGCGCAAAGTCCCGAGTTTCAGGCCGCCGGTGCGGACCTTGCGAATTTCGCTCGCGGCAAGGTGACGCTGCTTGTCGTCGAGAGCGAGGAGGCCTGACATGTCGGGCATGCCCGTCGACGGCTTCGCACGGCGATTTGAAAATCTCGCTTTTGCCGCGCCCGCAGAAGGCGTGCTCGAGGTCGTCATCGGGCGCCCGCAACAGCTCAACGCGGCCGATGCGCCGCTGCATCGGGATCTCGCCCGCCTGTGGCCAGCGATCTCCGCCGAGCCGGCTGTGCGCGCCGTTCTCGTGCGTGGCGAGGGCGAGAATTTCTCGTCGGGTGGCGACTATGCGCTGATCGAGTCGATGATCGCCGACGATGCGACGCTGGTGCGCGTCTGGCACGAGGCCCGCGACCTCGTCTACAATCTCGTCAATTGCGATACTCCGGTGGTGGCCGCCATACGTGGCGTCTGCGTCGGCGCCGGGCTCGCCGTGGCGCTGCTCTCGGATGTCGCCGTGGCGGCGAGGACGGCGCGGATCCTCGACGGTCATGTCCGGCTCGGGGTCGCGGCCGGCGATCATTCAGCCATCATCTGGCCGCTTCTGTGCGGCATGGCGAAAGCGAAGTATCACCTCCTTACCAATACGCCGCTGAGCGGCGAGGAGGCCGAACGTCTCGGCCTTGTCGCGCTGGCGCTGGACGATGCGGAGGTCGAGGGGAGGGCGCGCGAGATCGCCGCGCAGCTCGCCGCCGGCAGTGCCACCGCGGTGCGCTGGACGAAATACGCGCTCAACAACTGGCTGCGACTGGCGGGGCCGAGCTTCGACGCCTCGCTCGCCCTCGAATTCCTCGGCTTTCGCCTGCCCGACGTAAAAGAGGGGCTTGCCTCATTGCGCGAGAAAAGGCCGCCGGATTTCCGCTTCGGCAAGACGGACGGGGCGGATTAGGGCGCGCCTTTTTCGCAATCGTTCCCGACCGGTCATCCCCCCAGCCGGAAAAGTTCGGTATTGCCGCCGATGGCGGCGGCGTTGACGGTCTTCACCCGCTCGCTGGCGAAGCGCGGCAGATAATGCGGTCCCCCGGCCTTGGGGCCGGTGCCCGAAAGCCCGCGGCCGCCGAAGGGCTGCACGCCGACGACGGCGCCGATCATGTTGCGGTTGACATAGACATTGCCGGCAAGGGAGGTCTCGAAGAGGGCGTTCCAGCGGCTCTCGAGCCGGCTGTGGACGCCGAAGGTGAGCCCGTAGCCGGTGGCAGCGAGGTCCGACATCAGCGCATCGAGCGCCTCTGCCTTGTAGCGCAGCACATGCAAGACGGGGCCGAAGACCTCGCGCTCGAGCGCGGCGATGCTGTCGATCTCGAAGATATGCGGGGCGAGGAACACGCCGCGATCGAGTTCCGGCTCGAGCGTGCCGCGGGCGAGCGGCCGCGCCTCCTTGGTCATCCTCTCGATATGCGCGAGAAGTCCCGCGCGCGCCTCCTCGTCGATGATGGGACCGATATCGGTCGCCGGATCGAGAGGATCGCCGACCTGCCGCTCGGCGAGCGCGCCGGTGATCATGTCGAGCATCTCGTCGGCGATCTCCTCCTGCAGGCAGAGGATGCGCAGCGCCGAGCAGCGCTGCCCGGCGGCATTGAAGGCCGAGATCATGACATCGTCGGTCACCTGCTCGGCGAGTGCGGTGGAGTCGACGACCATGGCGTTCTGGCCGCCGGTCTCGGCGATGAGCACGGGGATCGCCCCCTCGCGGGCGGCGAGGCTGCGGTTGATGATCCGCGCGGTCTCGGTCGAGCCGGTGAAGGCGACCCCGGCGATCCGCTCGTCGGCGACGAGGGGCGCGGCGACCCCGGGTCCGGTGCCGGCGAGAAGATGCAGCGCGTCCGGCGGCACACCGGCCTCGTGAAAGAGCCTGACCGCATAGGAGGCAACCAGCGGCGTCTGTTCGGCGGGCTTGGCAATCACCGTGTTGCCGGCGGCGAGCGCGGCGGCGAGCTGGCCGGTGAAGATGGCAAGCGGAAAGTTCCACGGGCTGATCGAGAGGAAGACGCCGCGGCCCTCGAGATAAAGCGCGTTGCTTTCGCCGGTCGGTCCTGGAAGTCGCACCGGCGCGGCAAACTTCGCCTCGGCCTCGGCGGCATAATAGCGACAGAAGTCGACCGCCTCACGGACCTCGGCGATGCCGTCGGCCAGCGTCTTGCCCGCCTCACGCGCCATCAGGGCGACGAGCGTCGCCCGATGCGCCTCGAGGGCATCCGCCATGGCGCGCAGGATCTCGGCCCGCGCTGCACCGCCGCGATGGTTCCAGGCGGGAAAGGCGGCATGCGCGGCGGCAAGCGCCGCCTCGCGCTCCTCCGGCCCGGCGAGCGTCGTGTGGCCAACGGTCAGCCCGCGGTCGGCGGGCGAGGTGATGGCCACCCGCTCGCCACCCGCCGGTGTGCCGGAGACGAGTGTCGGACCATCGAACAGACGCTCGCGTTCCTCGCTGATCTCCGCGAGCAGCGCCTCGCGCTGCACCGTGTCCGCAAGATTGAGCCCGGCCGAATTCTTTCGCGTCGCACCATAGAGTGCCGGCGGTGCCACAATCGCCGGATGACGGGCTTCGGGGTCCGCGGCGACCTCGTCCACCGGATCGCGGGCCACCTCGGCGACGGCCACGGATTCGTCCATGAAGCGGTTGACGAAGCTCGAATTGGCGCCGTTCTCGAGCAGCCGGCGCACGAGATAGGGCAGAAGATCGCGATGCGCGCCGACCGGCGCATAGGTGCGCAGCGGCGGCATCGTCTCCAGCGTCTCGGCGACGGCCTTGTAGAGGATGTCGCCCATGCCGTGCAGGCGCTGGAACTCGTAGGCCGCGCCCTTGCCCATGGCCGCGACGGCGGCGATGGTGTGCGCATTGTGGCTCGCGAACTGCGGATAGAAGGCCTCGCCCGCCGCGAAGAGCTTGCCCGCACAGACGAGATAGCAGAGATCGGTCGTCGCCTTGCGCGTCCATACCGGATAGTCGGGCATGCCGAGCATCTGCGCCTGCTTGATCTCGCTGTCCCAATAGGCCCCCTTGACGAGGCGCACGGGGATGCGCCGGCCGGTCTCGCGGGCGAGCGCCGCGAGCCAGTCGATCACATGCGGCGCGCGCTTCTGGTAGGCCTGCACCGCGAGCCCGAGACCGTCCCACGCCGCGAGCGAGGGCATGCGGGCGAGCCGCTCGAAGAGCATCAGCGAGACGTCAAGCCGGTCGGCCTCCTCGGCGTCGATGGTAAGCTGCATGCCGAATTCGCGCGCCTTGAGGCACAGCGCCTCCAGTCGCGGCAGCATTTCGGCCTCGAGCCGCGCCCATTTGACCGCTTCATAGCGGGGGTGGAGCGCCGACAGTTTGATCGAGACGGAAGAACGCGCTTCGGGCGGGGCGTCGGGGTCCCTTTCGGCACCGCCGACGGCGTCGATCGCGGTGCGATAAAGCGCGAAATAGCGCTCCGCCGCGGCCGATGTGCGGGCGCCCTCGCCGAGCATGTCGAAGCTGAACAGGCGTTCCGAGGGTGGCAATTTGCTGCGGCGCGCGAGCGCTTCCGAAATGGTGCGGCCAAAGACGAACTGCCGCCCCATGATGCGCATCGCCTGATTGACCGCCTTGCGGATGACCGGCTCGCCGACGCGCTTGACGAGATCCTCCCTGAAGCGGGCCGGATCGTGGCGGATCTCGCGGTCGAGCTTGACCACGCGGCCGGTGAGCATCAGTGCCCAGACGCCGGCATTGACAAACGGGCTGTCCGACCGGCCGCGATGGCTCGCCCAGTCGCCGGTCCGGATCTTTTCCGCGATCAGTGCGTCCTGCGTCTTCGCATCGGGAATGCGGAGCAGGGCCTCGGCGAGGCACATGAGCGCGACGCCCTCCTGGTTGGAGAGACCGAATTCGTGCAGGAAGGCGTCGAGCGTGCCCTGCTCCGCACGCCGCGCCCGCGATCGCCGGACGATGGCCTGCGCAGTCTCCCGCGCCCGCGCCCGTGTCGCCGCGTCGAGTGGCACGGCATCGAGCAACGCCGTGGCCGCGGGGGCCTCCCCGGCATAGGTGGCGGCCCGCAGCCGGCGGCGGGCCTCATCGAGCGCGGGGTCGGGTGCCGGGACAGGGATCGTGCGCGACATGAAGTCACTCCGGAGTGAGACAGAACCGCCCGGCTCTCCTCTACGCTTTCCGTTTCGACTTGCAAAGACCGCGTTCTGCCCGTGGTGCCGTGCTCCTATTCCCGGTCGCTGTCGTATCCGAGAAACTTGCCGAGGAGGCGGCGGAACTCCGCGCTCTCCCGCGCGGTCAGCCGGGACGATATGGCGGTCTCATGGGCGCGGATTGCCGGCAGGAGTCGGGCAAGAAAGGCCTGCCCGCTGGCGCTCAAATGGAGTGCATAGGCGCGCCGGTCGGCGGGGTTGCGCCGGCGCTCGACCAGCTCCCGCTTCACGAGATCCTCGATGGTCTGGCCCAGCGTGGCGCGTTCCACCTGGACCGCACGCGCGAGCTGCGACTGGCTGATGCCGG
>JBHHTO010000043.1:0-14302 GCA_046753425.1 Rhodothalassiaceae bacterium
GACAGATTCCGGTGAATCCGGGAATCGCCGTCCAGTTTCCTGAGGGAAATCTGGGCGCAGCCGAGTATTCCTGCGAGTGGGTTCTTGATTTCGTGAGCGATTCCGGCTCCTAGCTGGCCGAAGGCCGCCATCTGGCCGGCTGGATCGCCTATGAATGTGTCGCGGCCTTCGAGCCTCGGCTCGCCGGCATCGTGCGCCGGCGGCCGCCCGAGCCGCTCCTCTGGCTCGGTGTCTTCGACCCGCCGCAGCGGCTCGCCGCCGGCGCGGTGGACGAGCTGATCGCAGCCAATATGGGCGGCACAGCGCGGCGCGGCGCGGTGGCAAGGGTACGCTTTCGCGAGGCAGAGACGACCTATCGGCGCAGGATCGCGCGGGTGAAGGAGCTGATCGCGGCCGGCGACCTTTATCAGCTCAACTACACCTTTCCGGTCGACCTCGCGCTCGATGGCGATCCGCTTGCCCTTTACCGGAGTTTGAGGGCGGCACAGCCGGTGGCCTTCGGCGCCTATATCGACAGCGGCGACTGGCGGGTGCTGTCGCTGTCGCCGGAACTCTTCGTCGAATCGCGCGGCGGCCGGCTGCGGACGCGGCCGATGAAGGGCACGCTGGCGCGCGGCCACGACCTCGCTGAGGACGACCACCGGGCGCGGGCCCTGGCGGCGGACGAAAAGTCGCGTGCCGAAAACATGATGATCGTCGATCTGCTGCGCAATGACCTGAGCCGCATTGCCGAGCCCGGCAGCGTCCGCGTGCCGGCACTGTTCGAGGTCGAGCGCTATCCGAGCGTGCTGCAGATGACATCGACGGTCACCGCCCGCCGGCGCGGCGACTGCGGGCTCCGCGAACTCCTGGCGGCACTCTTTCCTTGCGGCTCGGTCACCGGGGCGCCGAAGATCCGTGCCATCGAGCGCATCGCTGAACGCGAGAGCGCGCCGCGGGGAATCTATACCGGCGCCATCGGCTGGTTCGCGCCGGATGGCGATCTTTCCCTCTCGGTCGCCATTCGCACGCTTGTCCTTGATCGCGGCGGCGCCGGGCGCCTGGGGGTCGGCGGCGGCATCGTCGCCGACAGCGACGCCGCGGCCGAATATGCCGAATGCCGCCTCAAGGCCCGCTTTCTCGCCGTCTCGGACTCTGCCGGCGACAGCGCGGATTTCGATCTCATCGAGACACTTGGCTGGTACCCGGAGGAGGGATACCGGCGCCGGCCGCTCCATCTTGAACGCCTCGCGCGATCGGCACGCCATTTCGGCTTCGCGGGCGACATGGCCGGGCTGCCGGCGATGCTCGACGATGCGGCACGCGACTTCTCGCGGCCGATGCTGGTGCGCGTCCTGCTCGCCCGGAGCGGCGCGGTCAGCATCACGGCACGGCCGCTTCAGCCCTGGCCCGAGCCGCTGCGACTCATGGTGGCGGAGCGGCCGGTCGACAGCGGCGATGCCGGCCGGCGCCACAAGACGACGCGCCGGAACTGGTGCCGCGGGCCGCTTGCGGCGTGCGGTGATCGCGCCGACGAGATCATCTTCCGCAATGAGCGCGGCGAGATCGTCGAAGGGACGCGGACGAATATCTTTGTCGAAAGAGAGGGCATTCTGCTGACGCCGCCCCTTGAATCCGGGCCGCTTCCGGGCGTTCTGCGCCAGCAGCTTCTGACGGCAGGCGCGGCCTGCGAGGCTGTGCTCACGCTCGACGATCTCAGGGCCGCCCCGCGTCTTTATGTCGGCAATTCGGCACGTGGTCTGATGCGCGCCCGAATCATTGCCTGAAATGCTCGAATTTGTGCCACTTTTAAGCCTTGATTTACCGGATCTGTTAAGCGGGGCTTTACCCGCCATGCCTATGTTTTCCTGATACGACGATCCGGTAGGGGCGCCCGAGAAATGGTGGCGCCCACCGATCTGAAAAAAGGCGCACCGCTTCGCGGGATGATCGACCTGGTATTTGGCGAAGGAGTGGACGGCAGAATGGCCTCTCGAAAGCAAGCGACAGACATGCAGTATACGGATGCACTCGCAGCCGAGCTGCTGCGGCATCTCGGCTATGAAGCCGCGGAGCGGACGTGCAACGAGAACCACTGGGACGGTGTTCTTGAGGCGCTCCGGCGCCAGGGCAAGATTGCGCCGCCTGCGGCCTGACCGTCACCGCCATTTTCCGCCGCTCTCCCGGTATCGCATGCGGCGCCCTGCCGTCGGCTGAGCGCGGCCGCTTCCGGCAGATAAACGAATTGGCATGGACGCGGCCTGTGAATGCCCGTTTGGGCAAGGTTTCCCTTGCACCTGCAACGACCGAATCGGGTCGCTAATCAAAGCGCGCACACCGCGCAAGCGCAAAATTCCAAACTTTTCGCTTGGAATCGGGGACGATTCTTGGATTATGGGGCGCTGTCCGTGGCCTTCGTGCCGCGGGTGCGACCCGGTCTGCGGCCTGTGGTCGTCGGATCGGGAACGCTGAAAAGCGAAAACCGATCAATCTGTTGAATGACACCGGATGAGCCTGTAAAGGGGCCGGTGTCGGCGGCAGATAATGAATGCGAAGCCGCACCCGATGGTGTTGGCGAGTCGGCTTGGGAGAGATGATTTCGTGGCTTTGCAGGGGCGGCCAGAGGGATTGCCGGGGGTGCCGGTCGCATATTCCGCGGTCGACCCGCGCCTGCCGGAGATGATCTCTCGGGGCAGATCACGGAAGCTGGCCTTCCGGATGCCGTTGCCCGGCGAGGGGGAGCGGCGATACTGAGCTGCAGCAGCGGCTGCGGAACCGTGGCAAGTTCAATGGGAAGACAAATGCAATCACGATTGAGAATGCTTGCTTGTTCGACGGCACTGGTCGCCGGAGTTTTCGGCGCTTCGTCGGTCGTACAGGCGCAGGATGCGGATGCCAATGCGGCACCCCCTCCTCCGGCGGTTCAACTTCAGTCGCCGGCGGGCCTCAAGCCTATCTTCGACGAGGCGCTCAGGATCGTCGAGGTCGCACAGGCTTCGCAGGAGCGGATCGACAAGACCGCCAACGAAACCTCACGGCTTCTTCGCGAGTATCAGCGCGTGCTGCGCGAGATCGAGAGCCTGAAGGCCTATAATGCACAGCAGCGCCGCGTGATCGCCGACCAGAACAGGCAGATCGCCGAGTTGCAGCAGTCGATTGACGATGTGGTCAAGATCCGCCGTGAGATCACGCCGCTGATGCTGCGCATGATCGATGCGCTGGCCGATTTCGTTGAGCTCGACATTCCTTTCCTGCTCGACGAGCGGCGCAAGCGGGTGCAGGATCTGCGGGACTTCATGGACGCGTCGGACATTTCCCCATCCGAGAAGTTCCGTCTCGTGCTCGAGGCCTATCAGATCGAGACCGAGTACGGGCGCACGATCCAGTCCTATCGCGGGGTCGCCACGGTTGACGGCAATGAGCGCGAGGTCGATTTCCTGCGCATCGGCCGGGTGCTGCTTGCATACCAGACGCTGGACGGCGAGAAGCAGGGCTTCTGGAACCCGCGCACCAAGCAGTGGGAGGCCCTCGACAGCCGGTACAGCGGTGCCATCCAGTCGGCGATGCGCTTTGCCAAGAAGCAGGCGGCGCCGAACATGTATATTCTGCCCGTTCACGGGCCGACGCAGTCCGGGGAGTAAGGTCGATGACAATGAAGAACAAGATTCTGACGGCTGCGGTCGCGCTGGTCCTCGGCGGCTCGGCGACCATCGCGCTCGCCCAGGATTCGGGCGAGCAGGCGCAACAGCCGGCGCCGCGTCCCAGCGAGCTGCGCCCGGTCGATCTCGATGCCCTGTTGCAGCAGGTGCGCCAGGGCCGGCAGACCGAGAGTGCGGAGCATCGCAAGCGGGAAGCCGAATTCCGCGCCCGCCGCGACCAGCAGCAATGGCTGCTGAACAAGGCCAATCAGGAGCGGGCGCAGGAGGAGCGGACCTCCGAGCGGCTCGAGCGCAACATCCAGACCAATGACCAGCGCATCCGTGACCTCAACACGACGCTGCAGGAGCGCCTTGGCGAGCTCAAGGAAATGTTCGGCGTGCTGCAGCAGGTGGCCGGCGACACCCGCGGCGTGATCGAGAACTCGCTGGTCAGCGTCGAGTTTGATCGCGACAAGCGCCTCGAGGGCATCAACACGCTGATAGAGAAGGCGTCGCGGTCCTCAAGCCTGCCCTCGATCGAGGAGATCGAGGGGCTGTGGCAGCAGCTCGTCTTCGAGATGGTCCATTCGGCGGACGTGTCCAAGTTCGATCACACGGTGGTGACCAAGGACGGCGAGAAGCAAACCGTCAGCCTTGTCCGCGTTGGCGACTTCAATCTCGTCTCCGACGGCAAGTACTACAATTATCTGCCCGAGAGCGGCAATGTCGTCGAGCTGCCGAAGCAGCCGTCGGGCCGTTTCACCTCATCGGCGAGCGACCTTGTGCGCGCCGGACCGGACGAGATCGTTGCCTTCGGCATCGACCCGACCCGCGGTCAGCTTCTCGCGCTGCTCGTCGACACGCCGAGCCTCAAGGACCGCATGGACCAGGGTGGCGTCATTGGATACACGACGATCGCGCTCGGTGTGATCGGCGTTCTGATCGCCATCTTCAAGATGATCGGGCTTTCGATCACCAACGCCAAGGTCCGGGCGCAGGCGAAGAATGTCGGCGATCCGCGGGCAAACAATCCGCTCGGCCGGGTGCTCGGCGTCTATCAGGAGAACCAGGACGTCGATGTCGAGACGCTGGAGCTCAAGCTTGATGAGGCAATCCTGCGCGAGACGCCGGCGCTCGAGCGCGGGCTCACCATGATCAAGCTCATTTCCGCGGTGGCGCCGCTGCTCGGCCTCCTCGGTACCGTGACCGGCATGATCATCACCTTCCAGGCGATCACGCTGTTCGGGACCGGCGATCCGAAGCTGATGGCGAACGGTATCAGCCAGGCGCTGGTGACGACCGTGGAGGGCCTTGTGGTGGCGATCCCGACCCTTCTCCTCCACAGCATCGTGGCCGGCATGTCGAAGCGTGTCGTGCACGTGCTTGAGGAGCAGGCGGCGGGCATGATCGCCCTTCATGCCGAGAAGGAGCACGGGCGTGCAGGCGCTGCTTGACGCGATCACGGCGATCCAGATCTTCATGGAGAAGGGCGGCATCGTCCTTTACGGGGTCTTTGCCGTCACCTTCTTCATGTGGGTGCTGATCATCGAGCGCATATGGTACTTCAGCGGTAACGCCAGGAAGGACCTGCGCATGGCCATCGCCACCTGGGAATCGCGCGAGGAGCGGCGTTCCTGGTATGCGCACAAGGTGCGCGCGGCGCTGCTCTCGCAGGTGCGCGCGAACTTCAACGCCAATATCGACCTCATCAAGACGCTGGTCGCCACCTGCCCGCTCGTCGGGCTGCTCGGAACGGTGACCGGCATGGTGTCGGTGTTCGACGTGATGGCGGTTCTCGGCAGCGGCAATGCGCGCGCCATGGCAGACGGGGTCTCGAAGGCGACGCTGCCGACCATGGCCGGCATGGTCGCGGCGCTGTCCGGCGTGTTCATGAGCACCTGGCTCGAGCGCAAGGCCAAGCGCGAAACCGAGCGCCTCGAGGATTCGCTCACCATGGATCACTGATCCGCAGCCGCCGCGCTCCGGCGCGGCGGCACAGGCGTGACATTCCAGCAATCGAGAGAGACGATGCGCAAATTCTCGAAGGTCGAAGAGGAAGCCGAGATCAACATGACGCCGATGCTCGACATCGTGTTCATCATGCTGATCTTCTTCATCGTCACCGCCTCGTTCGTCCGCGAGTCCGGGCTTGATGTCAACAAGCCGCCGCCAACCCCGGACCAGCCGAAGAAGAACGAGAAGAACATCCTCATCCAGATCGATGCCAACAACCGGGTATTCGTCAATCTGCGGCCGGTGGACATCGCATCGGTCCGGGCCAATGTCGAGCGGCTGCACGCCGAGAATCCGAAGGCGGTGGTGGTCATCCAGCCGGCGCATGACGCGCATGCCGAGATGGTGGTGCGGGCCTATGACCAGGCGCGCGAGGCCGGCGTCTACAATGTCTCGATCGCTGAGTCGCGGGAATAGCGCCCGCCGTCAGGTAAGGCACGAGGACAGGCGAAGGCGCGGCAGCGCTGCGAAGAGGAGCAGGACAGGATCATGAGGGAGCATTCCCAGAAGGACGAGGAAGTCGAGATCAACATGACGCCGATGCTCGACATCGTGTTCATCATGCTGATCTTCTTCATCGTCACCGCGACCTTCATCAAGGAGGCCGGCGTCGATGTGGACAAGCCGTTCGCGGTGACCGCCGAGGCCAAGGACCAGGCGAGCATCCTGATCGCGGTGACAGAAAATGACGAGATCTGGATCAATCGGCGCAAGGTTGATTTAAAATCGCTTCGCGCCAATATTGAAAAGTTGCACGCGGAGAATCCCCAGGGCACCGTGGTTGTGCAGGCGGACAAGCGTGCCAAGGCCGGGTTGATGATCGCCGTCACCGAGGCGGTCAACGCGTCCGGGGTGTCCAGGGTCGCGATTTCGACGGAGACGCAGAAATGATCGCCCGTTATGCCAGTGCCTTCCTGATCGCCAGTGGCATCACCCTGCTGCTGTTCTTCATCATGCAGGCGCTTGTGGTGACCGACAAGGTCGAGCTCTCCGACATCAAGACGGTGCGCTTCGTCGATGTCGTGCAGGCGCCCAAGCAGACGCAGGTCAAGCGCGAGACGCCGGAGGTCCAGAAGCCGACGCCGCCCAAGGCGCCGCCGCCTGACCTCGATGTTCCGACGGCGCGTGCCTCGGCCAGCGGGCAATCGCTCAATTTCGGCAATCTTGCGCTGAACGCGCAGCTCAGCAATGTCGGCCCTATGCTCGGCGCGCCCACCGACGGCGACTATCTGCCGCTGGTGCGCATCCAGCCGCAATATCCGCGGCGTGCCGCGGAACGTGGCATCGAGGGCTATGTCATCGTCCAGTTGACCGTGACGCCGCAGGGAACAACCGAGGACGTCAAGGTGATCGAGGCCGACCCACCGGGCTATTTCGAACGGGCGTCGATCCAGGCGGCGTCGAAGTTCAAGTACAAGCCCAAGGTCGTGAACGGCCAGCCGGTGAAGGTGGAGGGCGTGCTGTATCGTTTCACCTTCGAGCTTGAGGAAGGCAACGGCCGCGGGCGGCGCTAGCAGAGGTGCGTCGCTCAGTGCGACGATCGCCACAAGGCCCGCTGATACCGGGAGTGAAAAAGACAATGACAACGAGACGCATCCTTTTCGCCCTGCCGATCCTGGTGGTGCTCAGCCTTTTCATCGAGACGCCGCCCCCGCTCGGCGAGACCGGGGTCATGGGCATACGCCCGGCACTGGCGCAGCGCACGCGGAGGGACGGCGACAAGCGGCAGCGCAAGACGCGGACCGTCTCGAGCCTGCGCCAGCCGATCTATGACAAGATCTCGAAGGCACAGGAAAAGCTCGAGAAGCCGGACGAGCGCGCAGAAGGCATCGAGGACCTGCGAGAACTGCTCGACAGCAAGCTCACCGACTATGAGGCGGGCATCGTCCACCAGATCTTCGGCCAGATTTATATCGACCAGGCCAAATACCGGGAGGCGATCGGGGAATTCGCGAAGATCCTGACATTGGAAAAGGTCCCCGAGAGCCTGACCATCACCTCCCTGCAGGCGCTGGCACAGCTCTATCTCATTACCGAGCAGTACCAGAAGTCCATCGAGTACATGAACAAGTGGCTGGCCTATCAGGAAAATCCCGGGCCGACACCGTACAGTTTCCTGGCCCAGGCCTATTACGGGCTCGAGGACTACAGGAACATCATCGTCAACGCCCAGAAGGCCATCGACATCGCACGCGAGCAGGGTCTCGAGGTCAAGGAGAACTGGTGGCTCCTCCTGCGGCTCGCCTATTTCGAGCTCGGCGACATGAAAAAGGTGGCCGAGATTCTCGAGACGCTCGCCGTCAATTACGACAAGCCGGAATACTGGTTGCAGCTCGCCGGCGTCTATTCCGAGCTCGGCGACGAGAAGAAGCAGCTCGCAGCGATGGAGATCGCCTACCGGCGCGGCTATGTCACGACGGAGAACAACCTCATCAACCTGGCGCAGCTCTATCTCTATCACAATGTGCCGATCAAGGCGGCCTGGGCGCTCGAGAAAGGAATGAAGGACGGCATCATCAAGCCCTCGGGCAAGGTGCACGAGCTGCTCGGGCAGGCCTATCTGAACGCGCAGGAGATGGAGAAGGCGAAAAAGCCGCTTGAGCTCGCCGCCGAGGAGCAGGACGACGGCAATATCTGGATGCGTGTCGGACAGGTCTATGCCGAGCTCGAGCAGTGGGGCCAGGCGATCGATCCGCTCGAGAAGGCAATCGCGTCGAAGGACCTCAAGGAGCCGGGCTATGCCTATATGCTGCTCGGCCAGGCGAATTTCTACGTCGACAAGTTCGAGGAAGCCAAGAAGGCCCTGCGCAAGGCGCGCGGCTACAAATACACCGCCAAGGCGGCGCGCCAGTGGATCGCCTTCGTCAATGACGAGGTGAAACGGCGCAAGCAGCTCACCGCCTATTACGGCGGCGGGCAGTAGGCGGGCGCGCCGCCGCTGCGCGAAGGCACACGGAAAAGGAAGCCGCCCGGTCGATAGCCGGGCGGTTTTTCCTCCGTCCGGCGACCTTCCGGTCCCGTGATGCTCCCTGTGCGACCTCTCGCCGGGGAGCCCCTGGCATGTGTACCGGCGCGTCGCGCGCCAATCCCGGCACCGGCGAATTTGTCTTAACCCATTGGAAATACTGGTGCCCCCGGTGAGACTCGAACTCACACTCCCTTGCGGGAACCAGATTTTGAGTCCGAATTCGGGGCGTCCACCTGGTGCCAGGCCGTACCTAAGTGTATGGAAGCATAGACTCTTTTATCCGGGCAAATTTGGCCCGTCCGGCCCTGTGCCATCCTGTTGCCTGTCAAAATGGCTGTCACACCCGGCCCGTCTTTGACGGCATAAGACGCCGCTGATCATATGGCGCGATCGTGAAGAGAGCAGCGCGCACAGTGGTCCCGCACAGGTCGTAATTTACAGCTTTCACGGCATTAATTGACGCGCCACACCACCCAGCTTGCGGGGCGTTCGTAAATGCGATAATGTGGAACGAAGGAAGAACGGGCGTGCCCACACAATTGCTCGGGCTCGAGAAGGTCATGATTTCCTCCGCTGGCCGGATTTTTGAAAGTGACCTGGCGGCGGTGCGTTCTTGCCCAGGGTGTGGGCTGGTCAACTCCGTGTGTGTGTAAGGGTAGGTCTCCGGGCCGGCGTGCGCCTCCAGCGGTATCGCGTGGTCGTGTAATGGGGGGATGCGGGGTGTGCGAGTTTTTTGCTCATTCGACGGACGACGAAAGCCGGGAGAACTGGCATCTCCTACGCGACCATTTGATCGCCACCGGAGAAATGGCGGCGCGTTTCGGAGCGCCCTTCGGGATTGGCAGGGCGGCGCAGCTTGCGGGGCTCCTGCATGATCTGGGGAAGTATTCCGAGCCCTTTCAGGCGAGACTCCGTGGCGAATCGGTCAGGGTCGATCATGCGACGGCAGGAGCGCAGGAGATCAAGAAACTTGTCGAAAATGGGCAGGAGGCCGTGATCGCCGAGCTCATCGCGTTCGCGATCGCCGGTCACCACGCCGGGCTTGCCAACCGGACCGGCGTCGACGGATCGCTCGAGGAGCGGCTCAGGAAAGTGACCGCGCCCCTCGATCCTGTCTGGAGCAACGAGATTGCACCTGTTGCGAACAACCTCCTGCCAACATTTGCGTGGTCGAAAGAGACACTTCCGTTCCAGCTCGCCTTTCTCGGGCGCATGATCTTTTCTTGCCTCGTCGATGCCGATTTTCGCGACACGGAGGCGTTCTATAGCCGCATCGAGGGGAAAGAGCCGGACCGTTACTGGCCGGCACTTGGAGGGATTATCAATGACCTGATCGCCGCGTTCGACGCCTATATGTCGGCGAAGGAGTCAGCCGCGCCACCGAATGACGTGAATCGGCTGCGCGCGGACATTCTCGCCCATGCGCGCGGCCATGCCGGAGACAGCCCCGGTTTCTTCACGCTTACCGTTCCCACGGGCGGGGGAAAGACACTGACGTCTCTCGGGTTCGCACTGGACCATGCGCGCCATCATGGGCTGGAGCGGATCATCTATGCGATCCCGTTTACGTCGATCATCGACCAGACGGCGGCGATCTTCCGGGATGTTCTCGGCGCCGATCATGTGCTCGAGCACCATGCGGCGATCGACGAGGACAGGCTTCATGGTCTCGAGCAGCGCGACAAGCTGCGCCTTGCCATGGAGGACTGGGCGGCGCCGGTCATCGTCACTACCAATGTGCAGTTCTTCGAGAGCCTCTATGCCAACCGCCCCTCGCGCTGCCGCAAGCTGCACAATATCGCGCGCAGCGTTATCGTCCTCGACGAGGCGCAGACGATCCCGCGCCCATTGCTGCGGCCCTGCATCGAAGCCCTGCGCGAACTTGTCGTCAATTACAGTTGCTCGATCGTCCTCTGCACGGCGACGCAACCGGCACTCGCGGCGCCCGCCTTTCCAGGCGGACTTCCGCTCGAGAAGGAACGCGAGCTCGCGCCCGATCCGCCCGCACTCGCAAAGCAGCTAAAGCGGGTCCGGATCGAGATGGGCGACGCCCTGAGTAATGAAGAGCTTGTGGCGGCACTCGCTGGTACGCCGCAAGGACTCGTCATCCTCAACACGCGCAAACATGCCCTCGCTGTCTTTCGAGCCGCCGCAGAGGCCGGGCTCGACGGCGCCATTCATCTGACGACCCGGCAATATGCGGCACACCGGCAGCGCATCCTTGCGTGCGTGCGCCAACGGCTCAAAGACGGCCTGCCCTGCCGCCTGATCGCCACCTCGCTTGTTGAGGCCGGCGTCGATCTCGATTTTCCCCGTGTGTGGCGCGCCGAGGCCGGCCTTGAGCAGATCGCGCAGGCGGCCGGGCGCTGCAATCGCGAGGGCCGTCGCGCCATCGACGAGAGCACGGTCACGGTTTTCAAGGCGCCCGAGTACCCGCCGCCCTTCGAGGTCCGGAAGCTCGCCGAGGATTTCATGCGAATGGCCGGCAAGCATACAGACTGGCTCACGCCGGATGCGATACGTGACTATTTCGCCGAAGTGTACTGGCGCCTGGGCGAGCGGCTCGACGCCGAAGGAATCCTTGCCGGTTTCCGGCTGAACGGAGCTGAGGCCGACTTCGCCTATCGCTCTGTCGCGAGAAAGTTTCGCATGATCAGGAGCGGCATGGTGCCGGTGATCGTCGCACGCGAGGCGAAGGCGCGAGAGGCGCTCGAGCAACTTGGCTTTGACGGCGCACGTGCCGGCAGCATTGCGCGCAAGCTGCAGCCGTTTCTCGTGCAGGTGCCGCCTCGCGCACGGGCGAAACTCCTCGCGGCAGGACATGCCGCCTTCGCACAGGAAGCGCGCTTCGGCGATCAGTTCTGCGTTCTACTGAGTGAAGGGCTTTATCGCGATGACACCGGCCTCCTGTGGGAGGACGCGGAGTGTCTGCAACTGGAGGATTCGATCATTTAGGGAGATGAGAGGCGAAACATGGCTTATGGCATCAGACTACAGGTTGCAGGCGATCAGGCCTGTTTCACCCGGCCGGAAATGAAGGTCGAGCGCGTCTCTTATGATGTGATGACGCCCTCGGCCGCGCGCGGAATTCTCGAGGCCATTCACTGGAAACCGGCGATCCGCTGGGTGATCGACCGTATCCATGTTCTAAATCCGATCCGTTTTCAGACGATCCGCCGCAACGAGGTCGGCGGCAAGGCGCCGGCGCGCAGCATCAGGACGGCGATGAATCGCGGGAGCATCGAGGGGCTGTATCTGATCGTCGAGGGTGACCGGCAGCAGCGCGCCGCGACCGTGCTCGTCGATGTCGCCTATGTCATCGAGGCGCATTTCGAGATGACCGAGAATGCCGGTGCGGACGACAATGAGGGCAAGCACCTCGATATCTTCAACCGCCGCGCCACGCGCGGCCAGTGCTTTCATCAGCCCTGTCTCGGCACCCGCGAGTTTCCCGCCCGCTTCGAGCCGATTGCGCCGGACGCACCGCTTCCCGCAGCGATCGACGAAAGCCGCGACCTCGGCTTCATGCTGTGGGACATAGACCATCAGGCGGAAGGGCGTCCCTCGCTCTTCTTCCGTGCCAGGCTCGAAAAGGGTGTGCTGCATGTCCCCCGGCCCGACTCTCCGGAGATCAGACGATGAGCATGCTGGCATCACTTGTAAGCGCCTATGACCGCATGGCTGCGCGCGGCGAGGTGCCGCCCTACGGTTATTCGTTTGAGAAGATCGGCTTCCTCATTTCCCTCAATGACGATGGTAGCCCGGCCTGCGCCCCCATCGATCTTCGCGAGCAGGCAGGAAAGCGCAAGGATGCGCCGCTGATGGCGGTTCCGCGACGCGAGATACGTACCGTACAGATTGCGCCCAACTTCCTTTGGGACAGGACCTCCTATGTGCTTGGCATAACGGCGGGCAAAGGCAAGAGGCTGGCAGAGGAACACGCGGCCTTCGTCGACCGGCATGCGAAGGCGCTCGGGGACGCGGACGATCCGGGCCTGCGCGCACTTTTGCGGTTTCTTGAATCCTGGCAGCCCGAGGATTTCGAACGTCTCGCCTGGCCAGAAGACATGAAGGATCAAAATGTCGTCTTTGCGCTCGAAAGCGACCGCTTGCAAAACATGCCTATACATGACCGCCCCGCGGCGCGGGAACTATGGGCGAGGCTCCTGTCGCGCGGGGAGAAGCGGCAGGTCGTGTGCCTTATCTCGGGGGCGAAGGCGCCCTTCGCGCGCCTCCATCCCGCGATCAAGGGCGTGTGGGGTGCACAGTCGGCCGGCGCCTCGCTCGTTTCCTTCAATCTCGACGCTTTTGCGTCCTACGGCCACGAGCAAGGCGAGAACGCCCCGGTCTCGGAAGTCGCTGCCTTCGCCTATACCGCGGTGCTGAACCGCTTTCTCGAGCGTGACAGCGGGCATCGTCTCCAGATCGGCGATACCTCGGTGGTGTTTTGGGCGGATGGATCGGGCGCGGATGTGGCCGAAAGTATTTTTGCCGCCTTCTTCGGCGGCGAAATCGATGCTCAGGATGTTGTGGACGAGCAATCGGAAGCAAATAAGGTGGGAGCGATTCTAAAGGCGATCCGTGAGGGGCGGACGCTTGCGGAAATTGCACCGCATCTCGCCACGGGCGTCCGCTTCCATGTGCTCGGTCTCGCCCCCAATGTCAGGCGTCTCGTGATCCGCTTCTGGTTCGAGGACGATTTTGGCGTCCTTGCGCGCAACTATCAGCGGTTCCTTGCAGACATGCGTCTCGAACCGCGATCCGAAGGTGAGGAAAATGCCCCGCTTTGGCGCTACCTGCTCGAGACGGCGGCGCTGGGCAAGCGAGAGAATGTGCCGCCCAACCTTGCCGGCAACTGGCTGCGCTCCATCCTCTCCGGCACGCCTTATCCGCTCACGCTCATGTCCACGATTCTGATGCGTCTTCGCGCCGACCGGAGCGTCAATGCGCTACGCGTCGGCACACTCAAGGCCCTGCTCGTACGAAATTTCAACATGGAAAAGGAGGCTCCCGTGGCACTCGACCCCGACAATCGAAACAAGGGCTATCTGCTTGGTCGTCTGTTCGCCGTCTATGAGCAGATACAGTCCGCGGCCCTTGGCCGCTCGGTGAACGCGACGGTCAAGGACAAATTCTATGGTGCGGCGTCCGCCCAGCCGAGGAAGGTCTTCGCCATGCTGGACAGCAATTCGGCGCATCACCTCTCGAAGCTGGGAAAGCAGTCACCGGGCTATCGCGTCAATCTGGAAAAGATGGTCGCGCAAATCATGGACCTTATGTCGCCGGACGAGGATCCGTTTCCGGCGTTTCTCTCTGCCGAAGAGCAGGCGCTGTTCGCTCTTGGCTACTATCACCAGCGTAGTGAGTTCTTCAAATCAAAGGCAAACCAGGAATCAACCGATGAGGAGGCCGCCTGATGTCCACGCTCAGCAATCGTTATGACTTTGTGCTTCTGTTCGATGTCACCAACGGCAATCCCAATGGCGACCCCGATGCCGGTAACCTGCCGCGCATTGATCCCGAAACCAACCGCGGTCTTGTCAGTGACGTCTGCCTCAAGCGCAAGCTACGCAATTATGTCGAGATGGTAAAACGTGGCGAGCCCGGATTTGCCATCTACGTGCAGGAGGGAGCGATCCTCAATGAGAAGCATCGCGAGGCCTACAAAGCGCTCCGTCCTGACGACGAGAAGGTGATGAAGGCC
>JBHHTO010000044.1:0-13880 GCA_046753425.1 Rhodothalassiaceae bacterium
TTGGTGCTGCGCAAGGATTGGCAGTCGCACAGGGATTGGGCACGGCGCAGGGGTTTGGTGCTGCGCAAGGATTGGCAGTCGCACAGGGATTGGGCACGGCGCAGGGGTTGTGCTGCGCGCACGGATTTTGCGTGCCCGCGGGAGCAGCATCGGCGCTACCTGCACTGGCGGGAGCGACGCTCATTCCCATGGCCAGCATAATTGCCATTGCACCCTGGGCAATTGCCTTCCAGATCTCTGTTCTCATCGGTGCCTCCGTCGATAGATGGACAGGCACAGTAGCTCAGTGCGCCCATCCGATTTTCTTGATCCATGTCAAGAAATGATCTCACATATTTGCGATAAATGCGGGAACTTTTTCTGCAATTGATCTACGATAGATGATAAAAATCAAATTATGTGTTCACGGTACGGTGATCTGAAGTTGATTGGATTCACCTAGAGTCAATAAACAATCGCTTCCGGGTCCGCGGTTTTCTTCATTTCACCTGCCCCGCTTGATCACGTTTCCCACTGCCGCTAGCCTTGCCGCCACGCGACGAACACGGGAGGCAAGGTGGAGAACCGATCGGAGCCTCAAGGGTCCCTGGCCGGAGAGCGGGCACGTTATCAGCGGATCGGGCTCTGGGCCGGGCCGATCTTCGCCGCACTCATCTATCTTCTTCCCGTGCCCGACGGCCTTGATATTGATGCCTGGATCGTCGTCGCACTCGGGGCCTGGATGGCCGTCTGGTGGGCGACGGAGGCGATTCCGGTGCCGGTCACCGCGTTGCTGCCCCTCATCGTCCTGCCGCTCTCGGGAGTGACGACGGCCGCCGCCGCCTCGCGGCCCTTCGCCGAACCGGTCATCTATCTCCTGCTCGGCGGCTTCGTGATGGCGATGGCCCTGAAGCGCTGGGGCCTCGAGCGCCGCATCGCGCTTCATATCGTTGCCCGTTCCGGCGACCATCCGGCGGCGCTTCTCCTCGGTTTCATGGTCGCCTCGGCCTTGATCTCGATGTGGGTGTCGAACACGGCGACGACATTGATGATGCTGCCGATCGCGCTTTCGGTGGCGACCACCGTGCTCGGCGAGGACACGCACCACCATCCCTTTGCCATCGCGCTCTATCTCGGCATCGCCTATGCGGCGAGCATCGGCGGACTCGGCACCATCATCGGCACGCCGCCCAATGCCTTCGTTGTCGGGTTCATCCGCGAGGCGACGGGCCGCGAGATCGCCTTCATCGAATGGATGGCCATCGGTGTGCCGGTGGTGCTGGCGATGGTGCCCGCCGCATGGGCCGTGCTCGTCCGCTGGAGCTTTCGCTTCGATCCGGACGACGTCCGCGGCGGCCACCGCGTCGTTGCCGCGGCACTGGCCGCGCTGGGGCCGATGCGGGTGCCGGAAAGGCGCGTGGCGGCGGTCTTTCTCGTCGCCGCGCTCGCCTGGGCGACGAGCATTCTCCTGCGGCAAATCCCCGGACTTGTCCATCTGTCGGACATGATCATCGCGATCGCGGGGGCGGTAGCGATGTTTCTCATTCCCGCCGGGGATGCGGCGGACCCGCAGCGCCGGCTCCTCGACTGGGAAGCGACGCGCGACCTGCCCTGGGGGGTGGTGCTGCTCTTTGGCGGCGGCCTGTCGCTCGCCGCGGCCATCCAGTCGACCGGCCTCGCCGACTGGCTGGGAACGGCGCTCGCGCCCTTTGCCGCCCTGCCGCTCCTGCTGCAGATGGGCCTCCTCGTGCTGTTCGTGATCTTCCTCACCGAGCTCACGAGCAACACCGCGACGGTGGCAGCGCTGGTGCCCATTCTCGGCTCGCTCAGCGAGGCCGGACACTTCGCCCCGGCGCTCCTCGCGGTGCCGGTGGCGCTGGCCGGATCCTGTGCCTTCATGCTGCCGGTCGCCACCGGGCCCAATGCCATCGTCTACGCCACCGGCGAGGTGCGCGTGCCCGACATGGTGAAGGCGGGCTTCCGGCTCAATCTACTCGGCACACTGATCATCACCGTGCTCGGCTATATGCTGGTGCCCCTCCTCTTCGGCAACTGAACTGGACTTGGCGGGCTGCTCGACCATATAAGGCGGCACCATGATTGCGGCAGGACAGGACGCCGGACGGGCATTCCGGAAGATGCACGGGCTCGGCAATGATTTTGTCATTTTCGACGCGCGCGAGGAACCGCTCGCGCTCGATGCCGCTGTCGTGCGCGCGCTTGCCGACCGGCGTATGGGCATCGGCTGCGATCAACTGATCGTCCTGCGGCCGAGCGCCTGCGCCGACCTTTTCATGGAGATCCGCAACGCCGATGGCGGCGAGGTCTCGGCCTGCGGCAATGCCAGCCGCTGTGTCGGGCGGCTTGTTATGGACGAGACCGGGCGTGAGACGGTACGGATCGAGACCCGTGCCGCTGTGCTCGAGGTGATGCGCGCGGGCGACGGCGTAGGCGTCGATATGGGACGGCCGGGCCTCGACTGGCGCGATATTCCGCTCGCCGCGCCTGCCAATACGCGGCAGCTCGAGCTCGACGCGGACGGGCTCGGCCGGCCGGCAGCGGTATCGATGGGCAACCCGCACATGGTCTTTTTCGTCGATGACGGGGTAGAGGTCGATCTCGCCCGGGTCGGACCGCGGCTCGAGCGCCACCCGCTCTTCCCCGAAGGGGCGAATGTCTCGATGGCCTGTGTCCGCGATCCCGGCCATATCCGGCTCGCGGTCTGGGAGCGCGGGGCCGGACTCACCCGTGCCTGTGGCACCGCCGCCTGCGCCGCCCTCGTCGCCGCGCACCGCCGTGGCCTCGCCGGGCGGGAGGCCGCGGTCGACCTTCCCGGCGGCCGCCTTCTCATCGAATGGTCGGCCGACGATCATGTGCGGATGACGGGTCCCGTCGCCTGCAGCTTCACCGGCCGGGTCGATCTGGCGGCCATCTCCGGCGCTTGGGAGGCGGTGGCATGAGCAGGCGCAAGGGGCCCGAGGTGATCACCTTCGGCTGCCGGCTCAATGCCTTCGAGTCGGAGGTCATCCGGCGCCATGCGGCGGCGGCCGGACTGGATGACGCCATCATCGTCAACAGTTGTGCGGTGACGGCAGAAGCGATGCGGCAGACGCGGCAGGCGATCCGCAAGGCGCGGCGTGCGCATCCCGGGGCACGGCTTGTGGTCACCGGCTGCGGCGCGCAGGTGGCGGCCGGCATGTTCGCCGCCATGCCGGAGGTCGACCATGTCATCGGCAATGCCGAGAAGCTGCGCGCCGAGAGCTATCGCACGCTCGCCGGTGATGCGGCGCCGCGGGTCGCGGTCAACGACATCTTCTCGGTACGCGAGACCGCGGGGCACCTGATCGACGGCTTCGAGGGTCGGGCGCGCGCCTTCATCGAGGTCCAGACCGGCTGCGATCACCGCTGCACCTTCTGCATCATTCCCTATGGCCGCGGCCATTCGCGTTCGGTGCCGGTGGCGGCGGTGATCGCACAGGTGCGCCGGCTGGTCGCCAACGGCTATCGCGAGATCGTGCTCTCCGGCGTCGACATCACCGCCTATGGCGCCGATCTCGAGGCAGAGCCCACGCTCGGTGATCTCGTGGCGCAGATTCTCGACGCCGTGCCCGGGCTGCCGCGCCTCCGGCTGTCCTCGCTCGATCCGGTCGAGGTCGACGACCGCCTGTTCGATCTCGTCACCAGAGAAGCGCGGCTGATGCCGCATCTTCATCTCTCCGTGCAGGCGGGGGACGATCTCATCCTCAAGCGCATGAAGCGGCGCCATTGCCGCGACGACGTCATCCGCTTCTGCGAGGCCGTGCGGGCGCAGCGCCCCGAGGTCGTCTTCGGGGCCGATATCATCGCCGGCTTTCCCACCGAGAGCGAGGCGATGTTCGCGCAAAGCCTCGATCTCGTGCGCCGCTGCGAGATCACCTGGCTCCATGTCTTTCCCTATTCGGCGCGCGACGGCACGCCGGCGGCACGCATGCCGCAGGTCCCGATGGCGGTGCGCAAGGCACGGGCGCGGCGGCTCCGTGCGCTCGGCGCGGAACAGGTCTCCCGGCTTTATCGGCGGTTGAGCGGAAAGATGGTGGCGGTGCTCGTCGAGCGCAGCGAAGGGGATGCGGCCTTCGGGCACAGCGAGCATTTTGCCCCCGTTCGCATCGCTGGGGCGCTCAGGCCCGGCGACCTTGTCACAGCATGCGTGACCGGCGAGCAGGAGGGGATGCTCGTCGCCGAGCCCGCGGCAAGCGCCTTGCGCGAGGCGGTGTGACCATGACGGAGAGAGGCAAGGCGAAACCGTCCTGGCTTGCGCGTCTGCGCGCCGGGCTCCGGCGCACCACCGGCGCTCTGTCCGGCGGTCTTGGCGATATCCTGACCAGGCGCAAGCTCGATGCCGACGCACTCGAGGAGCTCGAGGACCTGCTCATCGCCTCGGATCTGGGGGTCGGCGTCGCTCACGCGGTGAGCGAGAAGCTCGCCGCCGAGCGCTTCGCGAAAACGGTGACGCCCGACGAGGTGAAGGCGGTGCTTGCCGAGCATATCGCCGGCATCCTGCGTCCGCTCGCGCAGCCGCTGCGGCCCGATCCCGCGCACCGCCCGCATATCATCCTGGTCACCGGGGTGAACGGCACCGGCAAGACGACGACCATCGGCAAGCTCGCCAGGCGCTTCCGGGAGGAAGGGCTGTCGGTGATGCTGGCCGCGGGCGATACCTTCCGCGCCGCGGCCATCGAGCAGCTCGAGATCTGGGGTCGCCGCGTCGGCGCTCCGGTGGTGACGACAAAGCCCGGCGGCGATCCCGCAGGCGTGGCCTTCGAGGCCATCGACCGTGCCCGCGCTGCCGGTACCGATGTGCTGCTGATCGATACCGCGGGACGGCTGCACAATCGCGACGAGCTGATGGCCGAGCTGGCCAAGGTCGTGCGCGTGATCCGCAAGAAGGACCCGGGCGCACCGCACGACACCCTTCTCGTGCTCGACGCCACGACGGGGCAGAACGCGCTCAATCAGGCGCAGGTGTTCGGCGATGTCGCCGAGATCACCGGTATCGTCATGACCAAGCTCGACGGCACCGCCAAGGGCGGGGTTCTCGTCGCGCTCGCCGAGCGTTTCGGCCTGCCGATTCACGCCATCGGCGTCGGCGAGGAAGCGGACGACCTGCAGACCTTCGATGCCGACGCCTTCGCCCGTGCGCTGGTCGGGCTCGAGGCCGCGGAGACCGCGTGAGCCCCGGGCCGCAGCAAGAGGGGAGCGGACCGCTCGCCGCCTATGAGGCCTACCTCACCGCCGGCGAGCTCCGGCCCGATGCGCAGCAACGGGCGGTCGTCGGACGGCTCGATGCGCTGTCGCGGGATCTGGCGACACTGCCGCGAACGCCGGGGCTCCTTGCGCGACTTCTGCCCGCCGGCAGGCGGCGTGCGGCACCGCGTGGACTCTATCTCTGGGGCGGGGTCGGGCGCGGCAAGTCGATGCTCATGGACCTTTTCTTCGCCCACACGCCGATTGCGGACAAGCGCCGGGTGCATTTCCACGAGTTCATGCAGGCGGTGCATGCCCGGCACCACCTGCTGCGCGCCGCGGGACGGCAAGGCGATGCGCTCATCGATGCCGTGGTCGAGGCGCTCGCCGGCGGGCTCAGGCTCCTCTGCTTCGACGAGTTCCATGTCACCGACATCGGCGACGCGATGATCCTCGGACGCCTGTTCGACGCCTTCTTCGCCCGCGGCATCACGATCGTCGCGACCTCGAACCGGCATCCGGACGATCTCTATCGGGACGGGCTCAACCGGCAGCTCTTCCTGCCCTTCATCGACCGCATCAAGGCCGCGCTCGAGGTTCATGCCCTCGATGGGCCGACCGACTACCGCCTTGAGCGCCTGCGCGGCGTCGAGACCTGGCTCGTTCCCGTCGACGCAGCCACCACCGAACGCCTGCGGCGCGACTTCTTCCGCCTCACCGATTACGAGGTCGACGATCCGGCGCGCGTGCCCTCGGCCGAAATCGCGGTCGGCGGGCGCCGCCTTTTCGTCCCCAAGGCCTCGAAGGGCGTCGCCGTCTTCTCCTTCAAGCGGCTGTGCGCCAATCCCTATGGGGGGCGCGAATATCTCGCCATCGCGCATCGCTTTCATACCGTGATCGTCGTCGCCATCCCGAGGATGGGACCCGAGCGGAGCGACTGGGCGGCGCGATTCATGACGCTGGTCGACATTCTCTACGAGAACGGCGTCAAGCTCCTGTGCTCGGCGGAGGTGGCGCCCGACGCGCTCTATACCGAAGGCCCGCAGGCCTTCGAATTCCAGCGCACCGCCTCACGCCTCGTCGAGATGCAATCGGAAGCCTATCTCCGCCGCGGCCATGGGCTTGCCTGAGCGGTCGCTCGATGCCTCCTGCTATTCAGGGGACATGATGAATCATAGCGGACCGTCGATGCCCCAGAAAAAGGGACAGGATGAACGCACGAATTTGCGTTTGCGGGGAAAATAACCATCGGTAACCGCGCGCCGGCGCTTGTTTCAGCGCCCAATTCGCGCTAGGTAGCCGGACGCATGATGTGGCCCGCAAGGGTCGCGTTTCCGACGCGTTCTCAGGACCTTCCCCAAGGCTCGCCACACCAGTCCGTGGCGGCACCGGGCGACGAAGAGGCACCCCATGGCTCGAGCGAAAATCGCACTTATCGGCGGCGGCATGATCGGCGGCACGCTGGCCCATCTCATCGGCCTCAAGGAGCTCGGCGATGTCGTGCTCTTCGACATCGTCGAGGGCCTGCCGCAGGGCAAGGCACTCGACATTGCACAGGCCGGCGCGATCGAGGATTTCGATGGTGCCTTCAAGGGCACGCAGGACTATGCCGACATCGAGGGCGCCGATGTCGTCATCGTCACCGCCGGCGTTCCGCGCAAGCCGGGCATGAGCCGCGACGATCTGCTCGACATCAATCTCAAGGTGATGAAGGCGGTGGGCGCCGGCATCAAGGCGCATGCACCGGACGCCTTCGTCATCTGCATCACCAACCCGCTCGACGCCATGGTCTGGGCGCTGCGCGAGATCACCGGCCTGCCGCACAACAAGGTCGTCGGCATGGCCGGCGTGCTCGATTCCGCACGTTTCCGCCTCTTTCTCGCGCAGGAATTCGGGGTCTCGGTGGAGGACGTGACGGCCTTCGTCCTCGGCGGTCACGGTGATTCCATGGTGCCGCTCATCCGCTATTCAACGGTGGCCGGCATTCCGGTTCCCGATCTCGTCGCCATGGGCTGGTCGACGGACGCGCGCATCGAGGCCATCGTGCAACGCACCCGTGACGGTGGCGCCGAGATCGTTAAGCTTCTTAAAACCGGTTCCGCCTATTATGCACCGGCATCGAGCGCCATCGCGATGGCGGAATCCTATCTCCGGGACAAGAAGCGCGTGCTGCCCTGTGCCGCCCATCTCGACGGAGCCTATGGCGTCGACGACCTTTATGTCGGCGTCCCCGTGGTCATCGGCGCGGGCGGCGTCGAGCGCATCGTCGAGATTGCGCTCACTGGCGAAGAGAAGGCGCTGTTCGACGGCTCGGTGGCTGCCGTGCGCGGTCTTGTCGAAGCGGTGAAGAAAATCGATCCCGCCATCGGTGCCTGACCGCAGGGCGTGAGGGACAAGGGGCAAAGGGGCTTTCATGAACATCCATGAATATCAGGCGAAAGGCCTGCTCAAGACCTATGGCGCGCCGGTGCTCGATGGCGGCGTCGCCTACACGCCGGCGGAAGCGGTGGAGGTCGCACACACGCTGCCGGGGCCGGTCTGGGTGGTGAAGGCGCAGATCCACGCCGGCGGCCGCGGCAAGGCGGGTGGCGTCAAGGTGGTCCGTTCGATCGACGAGGTGGCGGAAACGGCGCGCGACTTGCTCGGCAAGCATCTGGTCACGCACCAGACCGGCCCCGAGGGCAAGGAGGTGCGCCGCATCTATGTCGAGGACGGCTGTCGTATCGCGCAGGAATTCTATCTCTCGATCCTCGTCGACCGGGCGAGCGGGCGCCCGGCGATCATCGCCTCCACCGAAGGCGGCATGGATATCGAGGAGGTGGCGGCGGCGACGCCCGAAAAGATCATCACCGTCATCATCGATCCGGCGGTGGGACTCATGCCCTTTCACGAGCGCCGCATCGCCTTCGGGCTCGGGCTCCGCGGTGCCCAGGCCAAGGAAGCGATGGGCGTCCTCAACGCGCTCTACAAGGCCTTCATCGAGCTCGACGCGAGCCTGGTGGAGATCAATCCCCTGGTGCTGACCGAGGAGGGCCATCTCGTTCTTCTCGACGCCAAGATGGCGTTCGACGATAACGCCCTCTTCCGCCACCCCGACATCCGCGGCCTGCGCGACGAGTCGGAAGAGGACCCGATGGAGGTCCGCGCCGCCAAATACGATCTCAACTATATCCGGCTCGACGGCAATATCGGCTGCATGGTGAACGGCGCCGGACTCGCCATGGCAACAATGGACATCATCAAGCTCGAGGGCGGCGAACCGGCGAATTTCCTTGATGTCGGTGGCGGCGCTACCACGGAGCGCGTGACCGAGGCCTTCAAGATCATTCTGTCGGACGAAAATGTGGAGGCCATCCTGGTCAATATCTTCGGCGGCATCATGCGCTGCGACATCATCGCCGAGGGCATCATCACGGCGGCCAAGGAGGTCAATCTCACCGTCCCCCTCGTCGTCCGGCTCGAGGGCACCAATGTCGAGCTCGGCAAGAAGATGCTGGCGGAATCGGGGCTCGCCATCATTCCCGCCGACGATCTCGCCGATGCCGCGAAGAAGGCCGTCGGGGCCGCGAGAGAAGGGACAAGATAGGATGGCCATTCTCGTCGACGAAAACACCACGGTCATCTGCCAGGGTTTCACCGGCAGCCAGGGGACCTTCCATTCCGAGCAGGCGATCGCCTATGGCACGAAGATGGTCGGCGGCGTCACGCCGGGCAAGGGCGGCACGACGCATCTCGACCTGCCCGTCTTCGATACCGTGCACGAGGCGCGCGCGGCGACCGGCGCCACGGCGAGCGCGATCTATGTCCCGCCGCCCTTCGCGGCCGATGCCATCCTCGAGGCGATCGACGCGGAGACGCCGCTCATCGTCACCATCACGGAAGGCATCCCGGTGCTCGACATGGTGCGTGTCAAACGCGCGCTCCAGGATTCGAAAAGCCGGCTCATCGGCCCCAACTGCCCCGGCGTGATCACGCCCGACGCGTGCAAGATCGGCATCATGCCGGGCCATATCCACCGCCGCGGCCGGGTCGGCATCGTCTCGCGCTCGGGCACGCTCACCTATGAGGCCGTAGCGCAGACGACCGCGGTCGGGCTCGGACAGTCGACCTGCGTCGGCATCGGCGGCGACCCGGTGAACGGCACGAGCTTCGTCGACGTGCTCGAGATGTTCCTCGCCGACGACGAGACCGAGGCAATGATCATGATCGGCGAGATCGGCGGTTCCGCCGAAGAGGAGGCCGCCGCCTTCCTCAAGGCGCAGAAACGCAGGAAGCCGGTGGTCGGCTTCGTTGCCGGGCGCACGGCGCCCAAGGGCCGCACGATGGGCCATGCCGGCGCCATCGTCTCGGGTGGCAAGGGCGGCGCCGAGGACAAGATCGAGGCCATGCGCAGCGCCGGCATCGTCGTCTCGGAGAGCCCGGCGGCACTCGGCACCACCCTGCTCGCGGCCATGAAGGGATAGAGGAGAGCGCCGATGGGCCGTGACCACGAGCTTCCCGAGGCAATAGCCGGGGCGAGTTCGGCCTTCGTCGAGGCGCTTTATGAACGCTATCTCGCCGACCCGGCTTCGGTCGATGCGAGCTGGCGTGCCTATTTCAACCGTCTCGAGGCCGGTACGACGCGGGTCATCAGCCACCCGAGCTGGGCGCGGAGCGACTGGCCCGACTACGGTCCGCGCGACGACCTGACGCGCGCGCTCGACCCGGCGAGCCTGGCGGCGCCCGAGACGGCGGAACGGCCGGAAAAGGCTGCCTCCGTCTATGAGCGCGATGACGTCCGTGCCGCAACGCTCGATTCGATCCGTGCGCTGATGATGATCCGCGCCTACCGCGTGCGCGGCCATCTCATCGCTGATCTCGATCCGCTGCGGCTCGAGGAGCGGCCGCCGCATCCCGAGCTGGAACCCGAGACCTACGGCTTTACCGAAAACGATCTCGACCGCCCGATCTTCATCGACAATGTGCTCGGCCTCGAGATGGCGAGCATTCGCGAGATTCTCGAGATCGTGCGCCGCACCTACTGCCACCATGTCGGCGTCGAGTTCATGCACATCAACGAGCCCGAGGAGAAGGCCTGGATCCAGAACCGCATCGAGGGTCGCGACAAGGAGATCCAGTTCACCCCCGAGGGCAAGCGCGCGATCCTCAAGAAGCTGATCGAGGCCGAGGAATACGAGAAGTTCCTGGCCCGGAAATATACCGGCACCAAGCGCTTCGGCATCGACGGTGCCGAGTCCGTGATTCCGGCGCTCGAGGGTGTCATCAAGACCGGCGGGCACCATGGGGTGGAAGAGATCGTCCTCGGCATGCCGCACCGCGGGCGGCTCAATGTGCTCGCCAATGTGATGCAGAAGCCGTACCGGCAGATCTTCCACGAGTTCCAGGGCGGTGCCGCGCATCCCGACGATGTCGAGGGCTCGGGTGACGTCAAATACCATCTCGGCACCTCCGCCGACCGCGAATTCGACGGCAATCCGGTGCATCTGTCGCTGTCGCCGAACCCCTCGCATCTCGAGGCGGTCGACCCGGTGGTGCTCGGCAAGTCACGCGCCAAGCAGATGCAGCGCAAGGATGTCGAGCGGCGCAAGGTGCTGTCGCTGCTGCTGCATGGTGATGCCGCTTTTTCCGGCCAGGGGCTCGTGGCCGAGTGCTTCATGCTGTCGGGGCTCAAGGGCTACCGCACCGGTGGCACGGTGCATTTCATCGTCAACAACCAGATCGGCTTCACCACATCGCCGATCTATGCCCGGTCCTCGCCCTATCCCTCGGATTCGGCAAAGATGGTCCAGGCCCCGATCTTTCACGTCAATGGCGACGACCCCGAGGCGGTCGTCTTCTGCGCCAAGGTGGCGACCGAGTTCCGCCAGACCTTTGCCAAGGACGTCGTCGTCGACATGTTCTGTTATCGCCGCTTCGGCCACAATGAAGCGGACGAACCCTCCTTCACGCAGCCGCTCATGTATGCGGCCATCCGGAAGCACCCTTCGGTGGTCGAAATCTACAGCAAGCGGCTGATCGGTGAGGGGCTGGTCACGGCGGAAGAAGTCGCAGCCTGGCGCGACGAATTCATCGCCATGCTCGAGGCCGAGTTCGTGGCGGCCGGGGGCCACCTGCCGAACAAGGCGGACTGGCTCGAAGGGCGCTGGACGGGGTTGGGAACGCCCGAGCCGGACAATCTCGCGCGGCGGGCGGAGACCGGCGTCGAGGACGTCACCCTGCGTGAGCTCGGCAAGCACCTCACCACCGTGCCTGAATCCTTCCATATCCACCGCACGCTCAAGCGCATTCTGGATACCAAGGCGCAGACGATTGAATCCGGGGCGCATATCGACTGGGCGACCGCCGAGGCGCTGGCCTTCGGCACGCTCATCCGGGAAGGCTTCCATCTGAGGCTTTCGGGCCAGGATTCGGGCCGCGGCACCTTCTCACAGCGCCATGCCGTGTGGGTCGACCAGAAGACCGAGGACCGCTACATCCCGCTTGCGACGATCAATGACGCGGTCAGCGTCGAGATTCTCGACAGCCCCTTGTCCGAGGCCGGCGTGCTCGGCTTCGAATACGGCTATACGCTCGCGGAGCCGATGGCGCTCGTGCTGTGGGAGGCGCAGTTCGGCGACTTCGCCAATGGCGCACAGGTGATCATCGACCAGTTCATCGCCTCCGGCGAGGCCAAATGGCTGCGCATGTCGGGCCTCGTCATGCTGCTGCCGCACGGCTATGAGGGCCAGGGTCCCGAACACAGCTCGGCCCGCCTCGAGCGCTATCTCCAGCTCTGCGCCGAGGACAATATGCAGGTCGCCAACTGCACGACCCCGGCCAACTATTTCCATATTCTCAGGCGCCAGATGCACCGCAATTTCCGCAAGCCGCTGGTGCTGATGACGCCGAAGTCGCTCTTGCGCCACAAGCGCGCCGTCTCGCGGCTCGAGGACATGGGCCCGGCAACGCAGTTCCACCGCCTGCTCGACGACGACGCCGAGCACGACCGCGGCGTCACCTCGCTCAGCCTGCGCCGGGACAAGGATATCCGGCGTGTCGTCCTGTGTACCGGCAAGGTTTACTATGATCTTCTCGAGGAGCGTGAGAAGCGCGCGCTCGATGACGTCTATCTCTTGCGCGTCGAGCAGCTCTATCCATTCCCCGGCGAAGCGCTGGTGTCCTATCTCCGGCGCTTCACCGCGGCGGAGCGCATCGTCTGGTGCCAGGAGGAGCCGAAGAACATGGGCGCCTGGTCCTATATCGAGCCGCTCATCGAGGAGGCGCTCGCCGCAGCGAAGCACAAGGTCCGGCGGCCGGCCTATGCGGGCCGGCGCGCATCCGCCTCGACGGCGACCGGCCTCATGTCACGGCATCTCAAGGAACAGGCGGCGCTCGTCGATGCCGCCCTGACGCAGTGAAGGCAGGATCAGGCCGAATGCCGGTCGCCATGAACAGGAGCACCATCTGATGGCCGAAGAAATCCGCGTTCCCAATCTTGGCGAATCGGTCAGCGAAGCCATCGTCGCGAAATGGCTCAAGGCGGAGGGAGAGGCGGTGGCGGCCGACGAGCCGGTGGCCGAGCTCGAGACCGACAAGGTGGCAGTCGAGGTCACCGCGCCGGTCGCCGGTGTCCTTGCCGAACACAAGGTCGCCGAGGGCGACACGGTCGAGGTGGGCGCGGTGATCGCGCTCGTCGATCCCGAAGGCAAGGCGAAGCCGACAAAAAAGCCTGCCCCGGCCAAGGAGAAGGCGGCCGCGCAGAAGGAGGCACCGGCCCCGGAATCAGCCCCGCCAGCAGCGGCGGACCTCGTCGATATCGTCGTGCCCTCGGCCGGGGAATCGGTCACCGAGGCGACGCTTGCCCAATGGCACAAGAAGGTCGGTGAGGCGGTGGCCGAGGACGAGACCGTGGCCGAACTCGAGACCGACAAGGCGGCGCTCGAGATCAACGCCCCCGCCGCCGGCGTTCTCGCCGAACGCCTCGTCGAGGAAGGCGGTACGGTGCATCCGGGCGACGTCATCGGGCGCATCGCCAGGAGGGGTACCACGGCAAGCGCTGCGCCACGCGCGAAAGCCGCGACCGCAGCCGCCGTCGCGGCGCCGGCCGAGGAGGAACTGCCATCCGCACCGCAGCCGCTCGCGCCCGCGGTGCGGCGCCTCATTGCCGAATATGATCTCGACCCGGCATCGATCCCGGGGTCGGGCAAGGAAGGCCGGATCACCAAGGCGGATGTGCTCGCGGCGATCGAGAGCGGACTCGCGCGACGGCGCAGCGGACCCGCCACGGCAGCGGCCGCAACCATTGCCGCGGAAGAGGCGGCGCCGCGCGAGGAACGGGTGCCGATGACGCGGCTCAGGAAGCGCATCGCCGAGCGTCTCAAGGAGGCGCAGAACACGGCCGCCATGCTCACCACCTTCAATGATGTCGACATGTCGGCGGTGATCGCGGCGCGCCAGCGGCACCGCGAGGTGTTCGAAAGAAAGCACGGCATCAAGCTCGGCTTCATGTCCTTTTTCGTGAAGGCCGCGGTCCTCGCCCTGCGCGAGGTGCCGCAGGTAAACGCGCGCATCGAGGACGACGAGATCGTCTATCAGAATTTCTACGATATCGGGGTTGCGGTTTCGGCGCCGCAGGGTCTTGTCGTGCCGGTGGTGCGGGATGCCGACAGGCTCTCCTTCGCCGACACCGAGAAGGCGAT
>JBHHTO010000045.1:0-13855 GCA_046753425.1 Rhodothalassiaceae bacterium
TTATAACGCGGACTACTTCCCGCACGGCTATGTCAATGTGGACTTTGGTGGCCTGCGCGGCTGGGAGAATACCTTCCAGAACACGTTGCCGGTGCAGGGCCAGGGGCCGTGGTTCACCTTCGGGCGCGCCAACTGGATGCCGAACACGCTGGCGCCGGCGATGGTCCCGGCCGCTGATCCGGCGGTCGTTGCGGCCGCGCTCGGTGAGGAGGTCGATGCCCTGTCCCACCGCAAGGGCATGTACAAGAAGGCCCATCAGGAGGCGAATCTCGAAAAGCTCAAGAATAACGGCAAGTTCAACCTGGTCGAGGACGACATGCTCCTCGGCGCCGACTCCGCCGACGCGATGACGGTCGAGGGGCTCGGTGAGCATGAGATCGAGATCACCTATCGGTATGATCCGGCCAAGCGGCTGCGCTTCTATCAGTTCGATCCGTTCCATCACAATACGGATATCTGGTCGGTCCACTGATCGAAGCGTTTCTGTTCACGACAAGGCTGCCGGGCTCCGGCCCGGCAGCCGCTCCCGTTTCCGAATAACAGGACATTCCAGAAGAGGTGATGCATGTCCTTTTCCCTGTCTGGGCTTTCACCTGCGCCCCTCGCTGCCGCACTTGTCTTCTGGGCAGCGACGGGTCTGGCCGGGCCTCTCCCCGAAGGGAGCCATGAGTCGCCCGGCATGAAGATGCACGCCGCTCCGGGCGCGGCGCATCTGATGGGTCACGGCGATCAGAAATTTTACATGTATCCGGGGACGCCCGCTGCCAAGGCCGGTTATGACCGCATCGAGGCCGCGTATAAGGTGCCATCCGTCACGCTCTATAATGAGGACGGGGCCGCGGTCGATCTCGACCGCCTTTTGCGCCGGCCGGGCCCGGTGGTGCTACAATTCATCTTCACGAGCTGCGCGACGATCTGTCCGGTCCTGTCCGCCGGGCTGTCGCAGGCCCAGGAGGCGCTTTTAGCGCGTGACCCCTCGACGCGGCTGATCTCGATCAGCATCGATCCCGAATATGACACGCCGGCGCGGCTCAAGGCCTACGCCGCGCGCTATCACGCGAAGCGCAACTGGATCTTCCTCACCGGCCGGCTCGGCGATATCCGCAAGGTGATCACCGCTTTCGACGCCCTCTATCAGGCGGAAAGCAAGATGTATCACCGCCCCTATACCTATCTGAGGGCCGGTCCGGATGCGGGCTGGGTGCGGCTCGAGGGGCTCCTCGCTGAAAGCGCACTCCTCGCCGAGTTCGATACGGTCCTCGCGACCGACGCAAAGGTTAAGCAACAGGTTTCGGCAGGCACGCCATAGGCGGCGGTCTGCCATCGGGTCAACAACACGCTTGTTCAGGGGGAGGTCCCAGTGCGTTCCGATCGAATTCTTCGCTCCTTAATCGGGAGCGCGTATCGTCAACGAATCTTCGCTCTTATTCTCACATCCTTGTCATCGTCAGCCGCACTCGCCCAGACCCCGGGCGATCCCGCGCTCGGCGAGCGGCTCTATCGCACGGGGCTCGGCGCCGACGGCCAGCCGGTGACGGCGATCACCCAGGGCGACGTCCGCATCGCCGGCGACCAGCTCACCTGTGTGAGCTGCCATCGCCCGAGCGGCATGGGGACGAGCGAGGGCGGCACCTATGTCCCGCCGATCACCGCCAATCATCTCTTTGCCGCTCGCGAGGCCAACCGCGCGCTGCGCAATGAGCGATTCAAGGAAATGTACAAGGAGGTGCAGACCGAGCGCTTCTACCAGGACGTGCGCAAGGCGCGCCTGCGCCCGGCCTACACGCCCGAGACCCTCGCCAGGGCGCTGCGCGAGGGCCTCGACCCCGCCGGGCGGGCGCTCAACCCGGCAATGCCGCGCTATGAGCTGAGCGATGCGGATGCCGCCGATATCGCCGCCTATCTCGCCACCCTCTCGAAGGGCGATGACCCCGGCGTCGAGCCCGACACCGTCCATTTCGCCACCATCGTCAGCGACGGCATCGACGCCACACGCGCCGACGCCTTCGTGAAGACCATCGAGGCCTATGCCGAATGGTTCAACCGCGATATCCGCGACGATCTCGCGCGGCCCGGCTTCTCGCCCTATTATCGCGACGAGTTCCTCGATTCCTATCGCGAGTGGCGGGTCCATGTCTGGCGGCTCGCGGGACCGCCGGAGGGCTGGCCGGCACAGCTCGCGCGCTATTACGAGGAGCAGCCGGTCTTCGCGGTGCTGAGCGGTCTCGTCGCGGGCGATTTCACACCGATCGCCGATTTCTGCGATGCGAAGCATGTGCCCTGCCTCTTTCCGGTGACCGAGCTGCCGCGCACGGAGCGGGCGACGGGCGGCTACACGCTCTATTTTTCGCGCGGGCTGGAGCTTGAGGCGGACGCGCTTGCGGCCTGGCTCACGGCACAGGAAGCACCACCGGCGCATGTCACGGTAATCCACAGTGCCGACGCCTATGGCCGGCGGCCTGCCGCCCGGCTTGCCGCCGCCCTCGCCGCCCGCCGCCCGGGTCTGGCGATCGAGTTGCACGAGGTGTCCGATGCCGCGGCCATGCGCGCGGCCATCGGCGACGCGGCCGGCAAGGAGGATAACACGCTCGTCATCTGGCCCGGCCATCTGGCGGCGGCCGCAACCGCGGCCCTGGCCGAGAGCCCGCCCGCGGCGTCGCATGTCTTCCTGCCGTCGGCTGCCCTCGAGGCGGCACGTGCCCTGCCCGCTGCCGTGCGCGACAGGGTGCTTGTCACCTACCCCTATGACAAGCCCGAGCGGATTCGTCCCGACGCCTATCGCGCCCGTGCCTGGATACGCTCGCGCCGGCTGCCGATCGTCAACTGGAACGACCAGCGCGAGGCCTATTTCGCGCTGCGGATGACCGACTGGGCGATGGCGCATCTGCTGAGCGACTACCATCGCGATTATCTGATTGAAATCATCGAGCATGAGGTGGAGAATTCCCTTGACCCGGGGCCACAGCCGCAGATGGCGCTTGGGCCCGGGCAGCGTTTCGGGTCGAAAGGCGCCTTCATCATGCGGCTCGATCCCGATGCACCATCCGGTCTCGTCGCCGTCGGCGACTGGATCGTGCCCTGAACCGGGGGACATGCGATGCAGTCTATCGATTGGGAAAAGATGGCGCGTCTTCTGCTCGGACTCGCGATCATCGCCGGTGCCATATTCCTTGGCTGGACAATCGGCCCGAAGTCGAACACCGCGGCCACCGACGAGAGCGAACTTGACCTCGACGCGCCCGTCGGCGGCCCCTTCACCCTCGTCGGTGTGGATGGCCAGCCGGTGAGCGATACCGATTTCCGCGGCCGCTACATGCTCATCGTCTTCGGCTACACCTTCTGCCCCGACATCTGCCCGACCTCACTGCTCGCGGTGGGGCGCGCCCTCGCGGAGCTGGAGAGGACGCAGCCGGGCCTTGCGGAGAAGATCGTACCGATCTTCGTCACCCTGGACCCCGAGCGCGACACGCCGGAGCAGATGAAGCGCTATCTCGGCAATTTCGATCCGCGGATCGTCGGCCTCAGCGGCGATCCCGCGGCGATCAAGCGCATGGCCACCGCCTATGGCGTGCGATACGAGAAGGTCGAGGACCCGAGCGTCGAAGGCTATCTTGTCGATCACACGACGAACATCATGTTCATGGGACCCGACGGCGCCTATCTCACGCATTTTTCGCCGCTCACGCCGCCACCGATGCTGGCCGAGGCCATCGCCCGCTATATGGGTCCCCGCGCCTGACATTTCAGTGACCGTTGATTTCAATATGAATTGATGTTAGTGCCGCTCGGCCGGCCCCGGAATGTCTATGCGGCCGGGCAAGCCTGTGTGCCCGCATCATGAACCGTCGTATCCTTCTCTTTCTCAGCCTCATTCCCGCACTTGCCCTTGTCGGCTTCATGCTGCGCGGCAACGGCGACCAGCCAGCGCAGCGCCTGCTTATCACCGGCTCGAGCACGCTCGCGCCCCTCGCCGCGGCGATTGCGGAACGCTATGAGGCGATGCACCCGGGCCTGCGCATCGATGTCGAGACCGGCGGCTCCTCGCGCGGCATCGCCGATGTCATGCGCGGCGACGCGGATATCGGCATGGCCTCGCGCCCGCTCGTGGCGAGCGAGACGGGATTGCGGACGCACATCGTCGCCCGCGACGGGCTCGCCCTGATTGTCCATGCAGAAAACCCGATTCGCAGCGTCAGCAGCGCGCAGGTAATCGCCCTCTATCGCCGCGAGACAGCCGACTGGCGCGCGCTCGGCGGCAGACCGGGCACCGTCATCCTCGTGCACAAGGCCGAGGGGCGCGGCACGCTCGCGGTCTTTCTCCACCATTTCGGCCTCGAGAACAGCGACATTCGGCCCGATGTCGTGGTCGGCGAGAATGTGCAGGCGATCAAGACCGTCGCCGCCAACCCCCAGGCGATCGGCTATGTCTCGATCGGCGCCGCCGACGCAGCGGTCAGGGAGGGCGTGCCGATACGCCTCCTCGCGCTCGACGGCGTACCGGCAACGCCCGCGGCCGTGCGCTCGGGCGATTACGGGCTCGCCCGCGACCTCCTTTTCGTGACCCGTCCCGATGCGCCGGCGCGGGCGCGGGACTTTCTCGCCTTTGCCACCTCGCCCGCGGTCGACGACCTGATCATGAGGAACGACCTTGTTCCGCCGCCTCGCTGACCGGCTTCTTGTCCTCGCCATGCGTGCCGCCGGCGCCTTTTCGGGGCTCCTGCTCCTCGGCGTCGTCCTGTTTGTGACCGGCGAGGCGCTGCCGGGCCTCGGGGGTATCGCAGCCGCTAAGTTTCTCAGCGATCCCGTCTGGCAACCGGGTGCCGGCAGCTATGGCCTGATGCCGATGCTGTTTGGCACGCTTGCGGTGAGCCTGCTTGCGCTTGCGATCGCCGCACCGCTCGGGATCGCCGCTGCGGCCTATGAAACGGTTTTCGCGCCGCAATGGGTCGCGGCAGCGCTGCGTCGAGTGGTGGCTTTGCTTGCCGGCATCCCGAGCGTGGTCTACGGCCTGTGGGGCCTCGCGGTGCTGGTGCCGCTCCTTGTCCGCCTGCGGCCGCCCGGCACGAGCCTTGCCGCCGCGGCCCTGGTGCTGGCGCTGATGATCCTGCCGACGATCGCGCTTCTTGCCGCCGAGGCCATCTCCGCGGTGCCGGCCGCGACGCGGCAGGCGGCAACGGCACTCGGCCTCGGTCGCTGGCGGATTCTGCGCGACATCCTCCTGCCGGCGGCGCGCGGTGGCATCGCAACCGGCATTCTGCTCGCGCTTGCGCGGGCACTCGGCGAGACCATGGCGGTGATGATGGTCGCCGGCAATGTGGTGCAGATCCCGCGCTCGCTCCTCGACCCGATGCGCACGCTGACGGCCAATATCGCGCTCGAGATGGCCTATGCCGCCGGCAGCCACCGCGCCGCCCTGTTCGTGAGCGGCCTCCTGGTCATGGTCCTCACCCTCGCCCTTGTGCTCGCCGCGCGGCGCCTTGCGCCCGGAGAGCCACGATGATGACCGCCGACCGCCGGGCAGCCTTTGGCCTCGGCGCGGCCGCGCTCCTCGTCGCGGCGCTGGCGCTGTGGATTATCGGCGACGTCCTCCTGCGCGGATTCGATGGCCTCGCGCCCGCCTTTCTTCTTGCCGACCCCCTCGATGGCGGGCGCGCCGGCGGCATCCGTCCGGTCCTCGTCTCGACCCTGCTCGTCACCATGGTCTGCCTCCTGACCGCGGCCCCGGTCGGTCTCCTCGCCGGCCTTCTCCTCGCCGAGCGGAGCCACGGCGCGCGGCGCGGGGCACATCTCATCCGTCTCAGTCTCGACACCCTTGCGGGCGTACCATCGATCATCTTCGGGCTGGTCGGCAATGCCGTCTTCGTCGGCCTCTTCGGCTGGCGGCTGTCGATTCTGTCGGGCGGACTGACGCTGGCCGTCATGGTGCTGCCCTTCCTCATCCGCAGCGTCGAGGCGAGCCTCCGCAGCCTGCCGCCGGACTTCGGGCGCGCGGCAACGGCACTCGGCCTCGGCCCGCTATCGCGCCTTGGCCGGATCCTGCTGCCGGCGGCCCTGCCCGGCCTGCTCACCGGCCTCGTGCTCGGCCTCGGACGCGCCCTTGCCGAGACCGCGGCGCTGCTTTTCACCAGCGGCTATGGCCTGCGCCTGCCCGCCTCGCTTCTCGACTCCGGTCGCACGCTCTCGATCCACATTCTCGATCTGGCGATGAACGTACCGGGCGGGACGGCCAACGCCTATCGCAGCGCTGCGGTCCTGATCCTGCTCATCCTCCTCATCAACAGCGCCGTCCTGGCGCTGGGTGGAATGAACAGGTGGCGCCCATGACACCGGCGATCGAGGTCCGCGGACTGTCGATCCGTTATGACGATACATGCGCGCTCGCCGGCGTCTCGCTCGACGTGCCGGCGCACGCGATCAGCGTCGTGCTCGGGCCATCGGGATGCGGCAAGTCGAGCTTCCTGCTCGCCCTCAACCGACTCTCGGACACCGTGCCAGGCTGCCGCGTGAGCGGACACATCCGTCTCTTCGGACACCCGCTCGACGGCTTTGCCGGCGGCGAGAGCGAGCTGCGCCGGCGCGTGGCGATGATCTTCCAGCGTCCGGTCGTCTTTCCGCTCTCGATCCGGCGCAATCTCGCGATCCCCATCGCCGAGCATTTCGGACGCGTGCGCAGCGAGATCGAGGCCCGCATGGAAGCCGCTCTTTGCGATGTCGGGCTCTGGGAGGAGGTGAAGGACCGCCTCGACGCGCCGGCGACGGCGCTGTCTGGTGGGCAGCAGCAACGCCTGTGCCTCGCGCGGGCGTTGGCCCTCGAGCCGCACGTCCTGCTTCTCGACGAACCGACGAGCGCGCTCGACCCCTTCGCCGCGGGCCATGTCGAGGCTCTGCTTCGCGATCTCAGGGACCGGTTGTCTCTCGTGCTTGTCACGCATAATCTGGCACAGGCGCGCCGACTCGCGGACGAGGTAGCCCTGTTCTGGGTCCGCGATGGCTGCGGGTTTCTCTGCGAGAACGGCCCCGCAGACCAGTTTTTCGTCGAGCCGCAAAGCAATCTGGCGCGTGCCTATCTTGCGGGCCGGATGGGCTGAACAAGGACCGACAGGATGGCCGACACTCCCCTGCCCGGAGCTGATTGCGTCGCGCGCCTCAAGCTGCTCGCCGATCCGACGCGCCTTGCCATCGTGCGGCTGCTCACCGCCGGGCCGATGGCCGTCAAGGAGATCAATGCACAAATCGGGCTCGAACCGAATCTGCTCTCGCACCATCTGAAGGTGCTGCGCGAGGGCGGCCTCATTGCAAGCGCAAGACAGGGCAAGTCCGTGGTCTATTGCCTCGCCCGGGGCGTCTATGACCCCAGCCGGGGGGAGCGTATCGATCTCGGCTGCTGCAGTCTCTCCTTCGAGACCGCGCGCAATGCTGCGCCAGGATGAGTCCTCAGGCGGCGCGGCGGCCGAGCTTGCCGATCAGATAGTCGAGATTGTCGCCGTCAATCGCCTCGTCAAGCTGCGTCAGCACCCGCTCGATCATCAGCTTGCGGAATTTCTCGCGGTCGTCGCCGCCGGTCTCGCGCAGCTCCTCGGCGATGGCGACACCGATGCGCGCGACATGGATGAGGCTGTCCGGCATCCTGGCGCGCTTGAACAGGCGCGGCAGGGCGACCTCGTCCTTGTAGTGGACGAGCTGGAAGGCGTTGACCACCGGGATCTCGGCCCGCTTGGCGAGCGCCGCCTCGAAGAAGCCGACATCGCCCATGCACAGGGCACGGATGATGAGCGTCGGCGTCAGGCGGCCATTCCTGTGCAACTGATCGACGAGACCCAGCATGTCCTGGCGTTTGGTGCCGCGCCCGAGCAGGCCGACGGTCGCCCGCTCGCGGCTTTCCATCAGGATGTCGGTGGCCATCGCTTCGGGCAGGTCGTGATGGGCGATGAGATGATCGCGCAGCGAATCGGTGACCATCGTCACCAGACGCTCGGCAACCGTCAGCGGCAGCTTGCTGCGCTTGGCTATCCCTGCGGTCACACGCTCGCTGTCGGGAAACTTCTCGAGCACGCGCTCGAAGGTGGCCTCGGCGATGTCCGCCCCCTCGTTCGAGACCAGGGTCGAGACGACCGCTTCGCGTCCGGTGTCGACGAGGGCATCGGAGACAGTTTCGGACACCGTCGCCCGGCGCGCGACGGCCATCTGGCGCTCCTCGTCGTCGCTGCCGATGATCTCGATCAGATCCTCGTCGGTAAGGACGCGGGCCGATTCGATGACCGGCAAGGCAACGTCATGGACGTCCTTTGCCAGCGCCACCGCCACCTCGCGCGGCAGGTCGGGGCTCGACTTGATGGTCTCGGCGAGCGCCTTGCGCACCCGCACCTCGGCATCGTGAACCATGGCCCGGAAGATGTCACCGGCAATCGCCCGCTCGGTGTCGGTCAGCTCCGCCGCTGCGAAAAAGGCGCCGACCTTGCGCGCGGTTTCGGCCCGCGTGCGTGCGGAGGGCTCGCTGAGAAGCCTGGCGACGTCGGACTTCGTGATCTGCGACTTTTCACTCACTTGTCAGGATATCCTAGCCGTTCGGGCGCGCAGCGCCCCCCTGTGGGTCCCGCGTGCGAGAGTGGCCGGAAAAAGGTTAAGCCGCGGTAAAGTGGCGGGCTTTTCACGACCTCGGGAATGGATTTTCTCAAAAGATCATATATTATAATTTTCAGAATCCCGAGTCCCAGATCAAACATCGCTACCGGGAGGCGAAGCAGACGGGAGAGATTCCATGATATCGATCGAAGACGCCGGAGTTCCGCTCGCCTTTCCGGTTGCGGACGGGAGTGCGGCTTATGACTGGCCGCAGGCGACCGATGCGGCGGTGCCGGTGCGGGTTCTCGCAGGCGCGCTGGCCGGCATGCAGAAGCAGGCGCTGGTCCGCGACGCGGCGAGCGAAACCGTCTGGTGCCTGCTGTGCGACGAGGGCCCCTATCTCAACGGCACCGACCTCGCTCCCTTCCCCCTCGCCTTCTTCACCACCGGACTGGCGCTTTCCTATTTCACCGAGATCGAGGCGCTCGCCCGGCGCCGCGGTATCGGGCTTCAGCGTGCCACCCTGGTTCAGGACAATTTCTACTCGATGGAGGGCTCGGCGATCCGCGGCACCATGACCGGCGGCGCCCTGCCGGTCGATCTGGCGCTTCATGCCGACAGCGACGCCGACCGAGCGACGCTGACCGGCCTTGTCGGCGATGCCGTCATGGCGTCGCCGGGCAATGCGCTCCTGCGCGAGGTGTTCGAAAGCCGCTTCACGATCACCCACAATGGGGCCGCGATCGCGCCCGGGCGCGCCGCCGGGCTGGAATGCGCGCAGCAGCCGGCACCGCATGCGGCGCTGGAGGCGGCGCGCCCCGCGGTCACGCCACAGGAGCCGCTCATCGAGAAGTGCGAGGCCGCCGAGACAGTGATCGGCGTTGAAGGCGGGGCGGGATCGAGCCTTGCCGCGGAGCAGAAGCGGCTTCTGCACGTGCGCGGCATCGTCCATCGGCGCGACGATGGCCTGCTGGCGGTCAGGACCCAACTCTTCAAGCCGATCGGCAGCGTCTTCCGGTTTATCGGCGACCTCCCCGCACGCTATGGCGGCGCCGACCGGGCGCCCTCTCCCATGGCCTATCTCGCCGCCGGCATCGCCTTTTGCTACATGACCCAGATCGGCCGCTATGCCGAGATCACCAGACGCCGGCTCGACCGTTATGCGGTCGTCCAGGACATCGAGTTCGGCGATCTCATGGCATCGGCAGGCGCGAACCGCCCGGCACGCGCGGGACCGGTGCTGACCCATGTCCATATCGATTCGCCGGAAGATGCGGACACGGTCAGAACCATTGTCGACATGGGCGAGCAGACCTGTTTTCTCCACGCCGCCTGCCGCACCGCGCTCAAGACCCGCATCCATGTCCGGCCGCCGCTCGAGGGGAGCGAAGCATGAGTGCATCCCCGTCCACCGCGTCGTCGGCAACCGCGCCGTTGCGCGCCCGCTGGCAGCGTGGCGCGGCGCGTTCGGCCTCGTCGACGATCGTCGAACAGATCCTCGACGCGCTGCATCGTGGTGACCTCGCGCCCGGCGACTTTCTCGGCACCGAGGCCGAGCTCGCCGACGCCTTCTCGGTCAGTCGCCTGCCGGTGCGCGATGCCATCCGCATGCTCACCGCCTTCGGCCTCCTCGACGTGCGGGTCGGCAAGGATGGCGGCGCCTTTGTCGCCGATCCCGAGCCGGAGCGACTGGCACGGGCGATGGCGGTGCAGCTCAAGCTCATGGCTGTCGACTTCGAGCAGCTCCTCGATGCGCAGAAGGTGCTCGAATGCCATCTCGCGCGTGCCGCCGCCGAGAACCGGAGCGACGACGATCTGGCGCGCCTGCAGGAGATCCTCGATGCCCTCGTCACCGCGCCGCCGGACGGCGACACCGCGGTCGGCCTCGGCATGGCGTTCCATGCCGCGCTCGCCGACGCCGCGGGCAATCCGGTACTATCGCTGATGCTCAAGGCCCTCTTGCACATCCTGCACGATCATTATGCGCCGACGAGTACACCGGACCGCACGCGTGACGTCGCGGCGGCGCATCACCGTCTGCTCACCCTTGTGGCGGCCCGCGATGCCGATGGTGCGGCCGCGCATATCGCGGCCCATATCGAGGCAACACGCCGTTATGGCCCGCGCCGCTCTCACCAACAGGCGGAATGAGCATGCGCATCGTCATCACCGGTGCCGGCCAGGCCGGCTTTCAGGTCGCCGCAAGCCTGCGCCAGGGCGGCTTTGACGGGCACATCGTCCTGCTCGGCAGGGAGCCGCACCCGCCCTATGAGCGGCCACCGCTGTCGAAGGCCTTTCTGGCGGGAGCGCATGACGCCGAACGGCTCCTCTTCCGCCCCCTCGCCTTTTTTGCCGAACGCGATATTGCCCTCGAAACCGGCGCCGCGGTCACCGGGATCGATCGCCCTGCGCACCGGCTCTGCCTCGCAGACGGCCGCGTGCTTGCCTATGACCGACTCGTGCTCGCCACCGGCGCCGGGCCGCGCCGGCTCGATATGCCGGGAGCCGATCTCGCCGGCGTCCACCATCTGCGCAGCCTCGCCGACGCCTCAGGTCTCGCCGCGGCCTTGCGCGACGGGCCGCGGCTCGTCATCGTCGGCGCCGGCTATATCGGGCTCGAGGTCGCCGCCGCGGCGCGTGCGCTGGGCGCCCCGGTGACGGTCGTCGAGGTGCTTGACCGGGCACTCCGGCGCACCGCCTCGGCGGCGATCGCCGATACCCTCGTCGCCCGCCATGTCGCCGCTGGCGTGGCCTTCCGCTTCGGCACCGGCGTCAGCGCCATTCTCGGCCGCGAAGGCCGCGTCACCGGCGTTGCCCTCACCGATGGCACCGAGCTTGCCGCCGATCATGTCCTCATTGCCGCCGGCGCCGCGCCCGCCACCGCTCTCGCCGAGGCCGCGGGGATAGGCACCCCGGCGGGAATTCCGGTCGATGCCTGCGGGCGCACGTCGGACCCCGACATCTTCGCTGCCGGTGACTGCACGCTCTATGCGCATCCTCTCGGCTGCGGCCCGGCGCGCATCGAATCGGTCCAGAATGCCGTCGATCAGGCAAAGGCGGTGGCAGCCGCGCTGCTTGGTCGCGACACGCCCTATCTCGCCGTACCCTGGTTCTGGTCCGACCAGTATGAGCACAAATTGCAGATCGCGGGCCTGATCCATCCCGATGACGAGACCATCGAGCGCCGCGATCCCGATGGCGGCGGGCTGGCGATCGCCCATCTGCGTGACGGCCGCCTCGTCGCGCTCGAGGCGATCGACCGGCCACGCGACTATGTGCAGGCGCGCAGGCTCATCGCCGCCGGGGCACAACCGGATCCTGATCGACTCGCCGATCCCGCCGTCGCGTTGAAGGCTCTGGCCTGAACATCGTCGTTTCGGCCATCATGGCGCCGCGCAACGGCGGAAAGGCCCGCACATGAACCGGCACTCAGAGAGCGAAGCACAGGGGGCGATTCCCGAGAACCCGCCTGGCGAGGAAATCCTGCATGCGGACCGGGAACGTCTCGCGGCGTTGCAGCTCGCGCGGCTGCGCTGGACCCTCGTCCATGCCTATGAGAACGTGCCGGCGCACCGCGCCGCCTTCGACGCCGCCGGCGTCCGTCCGGACGACCTCCGCACGCTTGCCGATCTGGCGCACTTCCCCTTCATGACGAAGGCGACCTTTCGCGACCATTACCCGTTCGGGCTGTTCGCCGTGCCAAGGGAGCGGATCATCCGGCTGCATGCCTCCTCGGGGACGACCGGGCGGCCTACGGTCGTCGGCTATACGCGGGGCGACATCGACGTCTGGGCCGACGCGATGGCACGCTCGATCCGCACCGCGGGCGGGCGCCCCGGGGACATCGTCCACAATGCCTATGGCTACGGGCTCTTCACCGGCGGCCTCGGCGCCCATTACGGGGCCGAGCGGCTCGGCTGCACGGTGGTGCCGGTTTCCGGCGGGCAGACCGTGCGACAGGTGCGGCTCATTCGCGACTTCGCGCCACGCGTCATCATGGCGACGCCAAGCTATCTTCTGGCCATCGCCGACGCCTTCCGCGACGAAGGCCTCGACCCCCGCGACAGCGCGCTCGAGATCGCCATTCTTGGCGCCGAACCCTGGAGCGAGGAGATGCGCCGCGAGATCGAGGACTGTTTCGGCATCGATGCCGTCGACATCTACGGACTTTCCGAGCTGATGGGCCCCGGCGTGGCGCAGGAATGCGTGGAGACCAAGGACGCCCTCCATATCTGGGAGGACCTGTTCTATCCCGAGATCATCGACCCCGAAAGCGGCGCCGTGCGCGCGGAGGGCGAGGAGGGCGAGCTCGTGCTGACCACGCTCGCTCGCGAGGCGCTGCCGGTGGTGCGCTATCGCACCGGCGACATCACGCGGCTCATGCCGGGCACGGTCTTCCTGGTGCGGCGCATGGCACGCATCCGCGGCCGCAGCGACGACATGATGATCATTCGCGGGGTCAATGTGTTTCCGAGCCAGTTCGAGGAGATCGTCTGCGCCGAACCGGCACTGGCCCCGAATTTCCTGCTCGAGCGGCGACGCGCCGGCCGGCTCGAGGCGCTGACCCTGGTGGTCGAGACCCGCTCGGGAACCGGCGGCGATGTCGACGCCCTCACGGCGCGGCTCGACCGGCGCATCCGCTCGACGATCGGCCTCCATGTCGCGGTACGGGTGGAGCCGGCCGGCACCCTGCCCCGCAGCGACGGCAAGGCGCGCCGGGTCGTCGACCTGCGTGCAAGCTCCTGAGCCGCGCCGGTGCTTCCATCGCGCCCGGTTTCGCACTAGCCTGAGGCAGGACGAGGAATTGCAACAGGGGTGAAACGGACACCATGACAGCCGTCGAGTCACCTCCCGTGGAGGCCGCCCTTCTTGCTTGCGCGAGCGATCTCGTCGAGCGCGCCCGTCGCGCCGGCGCCGATGCCGCCGATGCGGTGGCGACCAGCGAGCGCAGCCTCGGCGCCAGCGTTCGCCTGGGACGGCTCGAGGATGTCGAACGGGCGGAATCACGGGCCTTTGGCCTGCGTGTTCTGGTGGGCAGGAAGCAGGCCGTCGCCTCCTGTTCGGAGGCGACGGGGGAGGCCTTCGATGCCCTTGTCGCGCGCGCACTCGCCATGGCCCGCGCCGCACCCGACGACCCCTGGGCCGGACTCGCCGAGCCACACCTGCTGGCGAGACGTCGTGCGGTTCGAGCGTGCGCGACGCGACGAGGCCCGACAGCGCGAGCGGGCGGCACGTCTCGCCGAGGAGAAGCATGAGGAAGCGAAGGCTACTGTTCTCGGTGACGATTAAGGAC